>JACCUM010000335.1 GCA_013811805.1 Geodermatophilaceae bacterium
GTACCCTCGCCTGCGTGGCTGTGGCGCTGTATCGGAAGTATCGACCGGCCACCTTCGCCGAGGTCGTCGGCCAGGACCACGTGACCGAGCCGCTGATCCAGGCGGTGGACAACGGCCGGATCAACCATGCGTACCTGTTCTCCGGCCCCCGCGGCTGCGGCAAGACCTCCAGCGCGCGAATCCTGGCCCGTTCGCTGAACTGTGTCCAAGGCCCCACCTCGACACCCTGTGGGATCTGCGACTCGGGCGGCGGGCTCGCGCCTGGCGGCGCCGGTACGCCCGTTGTGATCGAGATCGACGCGGCCAGCCACGGGCGCGTGGACGATGCCCGGGAGCTACGCGATCGGGCCTTCTACGCACCGATGGTCAGCCGTTACAAGATCTACATCATCGACGAAGCGCACATGGTCTCCAAAGAGGGCTTCAACGCCCTGCTGAAGCTGGTCGAGGAACCACCCGAGTTCCTGGTCTTCGTCTTCGCGACCACCGAGCCGGACAAGGTGCTGCCGACGATCCGGTCGCGAACCCACCACTACCCGTTTCGGCTGATGGCGCCCTCGGTGCTGCGGGGCCTGCTGATGCGGATCTGCGAGGAGGAGAAGGCCACAGTTGACGGCTCGGTCTTCCCACTTGTCGTACGAGCAGGTGGAGGCTCGGCCCGCGACGCACTCTCGATCATGGATCAGCTGCTGGCCGGCGCGGGGGAGGACGGCGTCAACTATCGACGCGCGGTGGGGCTGCTCGGGGTGACCGACGGGGCGCTGTTGGACGAGACCGTCGATGCGCTGGCCGCCGGTGACGCCGGCGGAGTGTTCGGCGCGGTCGACCGGGTCAGTGAGGCCGGCCACGACCCGCGCCGCTTCACCGCCGACCTGCTCGACCGGCTGCGCGACCTGGTGATCCTCGACGCGGTGCCGGACGCCGCGGACAAGGGAATGCTCGATCTACCCGGTGATCAGCTCACGACGATGGCCGATCAGGCCGCCCGACTCGGCACGGCCACGCTGTCCCGACTCGCCGACATCGTCCACAATGGACTGACGGAGATGCGCGGCACGACGGCACCCCGGTTACTCCTGGAGCTCGTCTGTGCACGGATGCTGCTGCCGGCGGCCAGCGACGACTCGTCGGCCACCCTGCAACGCATCGAACGACTCGAGCGGCGGATGCAGATCGCCGATCAATCACCCCCACCCGCACCGACAGCATCCGCCGTACGAGGACGCGATGGCGAGTCCGTACGCCGATCTGCTTCGCGGCCAACCCCTTCCGCGACATCCGGAGCCGAGCGCCGGCCCACGGCAGCGGCCGCATCCAGCGCCGAGGCACCGCCCCCTCCGGTCCCGGCTGCTCGCGATGCGGCCCCGAAAGCCCTCGTCGTGCCGCCGGCATCGACCACCTCGTCGACAGCCGAGTCATCCTCCTCGGAGCCGCCGCGACCGCCGAAGCAGACCGGAGATCTGACAGTCGTCGACCTTCGTCGTCTCTGGCCGGACATCCTGGATGCGATCAAGGAGCGCAAGCGGACGACTGCTGCGCTGCTCATGTCGGCGAACGTTCTCGCCGTGGAAGGGTCGGTGCTGAAGCTGGGCATCAACTCTTCAGGACTGATGCGCAGGCTGTCCGAGGACATGAACACTGAGATCATCCGGGCGGCGTTGCGCGATAAGCTCGGCGTCGACTGGCAGGTGCAGACGATCGTCGACGCCGGTGAGGAACAACAGTCCTTGCCGGTCGCCGCAACCGGCGGAACCGTTCTCGCAGATCCGTTTCCCGTCGAAGCCAGCGAAGAGGTCGGCGAACCGGTGGATCCGTCCGGAGTGACCGAGCCGGTGGACTCCGAACAAGCGGCGCTGTCCTTGCTCCGCGACGAACTCGGCGCGCAACCGGTCGAGGGGCAACGCTGAATCGCGCAACGTCGAACCCGGCAGAGTGGAACCGGACAACGCTGAACCGGACACCGTTGAAACGAGGTAGCCGCCTCGAACGGGCCTGACGCTTGCCGACCATGAGTAGTCTCCTGGCGTGCCGACCGGGGGGAACGCAGCGGGCCGAACCGAACCGACGTACCCCATTACATCGGTCGGCAATGCCCTGCGCCTGCTACTCCTCTTCCGTGAGCGCAAGGCGATTCGGCTCTCCGATGCCAGCGACTACCTCGGGGTAGCCAATTCCACCGCCCATCGGCTGTTGGCCATGCTCGTTCATCACGAGTTCGTCGAACAGAATGCAACACAGCGCACCTACGTCGCGGGTCCCGCCCTGGTCGAGATCGGGCTGGCCGCCGTACGCGGCATGGATCTGCGTACCAGCGCTCGTCCGGTCCTGGAGGAGTTGGCCGCCCATTCCGGCGAGACCGCGCTGCTGTCCCGGCTCGAGGGCGACACGGTGGTCTGCCTGGACAGCATCGAGAGCAAGAAGGCGCTGCGCGTTGCCACGCAGGCTCAACTGACCCTGCCAGCACACTGCACAGCGTCCGGCAAAGCCTTGCTGGCGGTCTTGCCGCGCGAGGAGTTCCGCGGCCTGTATCCCGCGCGCGTGCGGCTGCCTGGCCCCACGGTGAAGACGATTCGGCACCGGGCCGCCCTCGAACGGGCCCTGGACGAGATCCGCGAGCGCGGTTATGCCACCTCCGAGGAGGAGAGCGAGGAGGGGCTGACCTCGATCGCGGCGGTCGTACGGGACGCGCGGGGTCGGGTCGTCGCCGCGCTGAGCGTGTCCGGTCCGGTGTCCCGGATCGATGCCCGTCGTCGGGCCCGGCATATCGACGAGGTGGTCGAAGCAGCACAACGGCTGACTCAGGTCTTCATCGACGAAAGCAGCGTCACTGGCTGAGGCAGCTCCTCAGCCAGTCGCGGCGTCGGCCGTTCTCTCTTTAATAGAAACTCGTTCTGCCCAACAGAGCGATGTGTGGATACCATGGCGGCCGATGACCGTGGTTTGGAGTCGCCCATGACCGATCAGAGCGCTGTTCTGGCAGACGTACGCCGAGGCATGATCCCGGCCCACATCTACAACGACCAGGAGATCTTCACCCTCGAGAAGGAGCGGATCTTCAGTCGAGCATGGGTGTTCGTCGCTCACGAGTCCGAAATCGCGCGAGCCGGTGACTACGTCGTCCGCCGAGTGCTCGATGACTCGTTCATCGTGACCAGGGACGAAGCTGGCGAGATCCGGGCGCACTTCAACATGTGTCTGCACCGGGGGATGCAGGTTTGTCGCGCGGAGATGGGAAATGCCTCGCACTTCCGCTGCCCGTATCACGGCTGGTCCTACCGCAACGATGGTCGGATCGTCGGGCTGCCCTTCCACCAGGACGCCTATGGTGGTGAGGCGGGGTTCAAGCGCAAGGGTCAGCGGCTGCTGCCGGCCCCGAACCTGGACAGTCACAACGGGATGATCTTCATCAGCCTGGACCCCGATGCACTGCCGCTGCGAGACTTCCTTGGGGATTTCGCCTTCTATCTCGACTACTACACCAAGCAGAGCCCGAGCGGCATCGAGATGCGCGGCCCGCAGCGGTGGCGGGTCAAGGCGAACTGGAAGATCGGCGCGGAGAACTTCGCCGGGGACATGTACCACACTCCGCAGACCCACACGTCGGTCGTGGAGATCGGTCTGTTCCGCGAGCCAAAGGCCGAGAAGCGCAAGGACGGTTGTACGTACTGGGCCGGCAACGGCGGTGGTACGACGTACAAACTGCCTGACGGCGACCTGGAAGAACGGCTGAGCTACGTCGGCTATCCGCAGGAAATGATCGAGCGGATGAAGACCTCCTGGTCGGCTGAGCAATGCAGGGTCATCGGCCAGGACGGGTTCATGATCTCGGCCGCCTCGGTGTTCCCGAACCTCAGCTTCGTGCACAACTGGCCGCGGGTGGCCGACTCCGATGACGTGCTGCCGTTCATCTCGGTGCGCCAGTGGCAGCCGATCAGCGAGAACGAGACCGAGATCTTGTCCTGGTTCGCCGTGGACGCGGAAGCGCCGGAGGAGTTCAAGGCGTTGTCGTACAAGGCGTACCTGATGTGTTTCGGCAGCACCGGGATGTTCGAGCAGGACGACGTGGAGAACTGGGTGTCCCTGACCAACACCGCTGCCGGGTCCATGGCTCGGCGGCTGCGGCTGAACAGCCGGATGGGCATCCTGGCCGACGACACCGAGGTCATTCCGGCGCTGACCGCCGAGCAGTTCGCCGGTCCGGGCAGCGCACACGTCGGATACAGCGAGTACAACCAGCGCGAACTGTTGGCTCGCTGGGCCGACCATCTCGAGCGTCCGGTCACCGCGGCCGCCGCCCTCCACGTCGGCACGACCGGTGTAGGGGAGGACCGCCGTGCGATCGCGACGCGCAACGGTGCGGATGCTTCCGACGACCCGCCCGCACTCGAGCATGTTCCGTCCGAGGACGCCGCCGAGGTGACCGGCGCATGAGTTCCTCGCGAGAGAATCGTGAGCAGGTGACGACCCAGACGCACTCCTCCCGTTCCGTCCTCGGCGCACATGCCTCGCGGATCCAGCGGCTCGGCTCGACACTTCCCTTCGGGGATGAGCGGCACTTGGCGGCGCATCAATGGTTGGTCGACGAGGCGTACCTCCTCGATGCCCAGGCCTACGAGGCGTGGCTGGACCTGCTGACCGAGGACATCCACTACCTGATGCCGGTACGGGTGACCACCGCGCTGGGCGCTGGATTCGACACCTCGCCCGGCATGGCACATTTCGACGAGGACAAGTACTCGTTGTCCCGTCGGGTAGCCCGCTTCCTCACTGAGCATGCCTGGACCGAGGACCCGCCGTCGCGGCTGCGCCACCATCTGTCCAACGTCCGCACCTTCGCCACTCCGGACGAGGAGCACCTGATCGTGGAATCGGCAACGATGCTGTTCCGCAACCGCGGAGACGTACGAGAGTCGTCGTTCATCTCGGCGGGGCGCGAGGACCTGCTCCGCCGGGGCCCCATGCCCGACGGATCCGGCTGGCAGTTGGCCCGCCGCACGATCATGGTCGACGAGTCGGTCATGCGCATGCAGAACCTGGCGATCTTCCTATGAGGGCGCGATGAGACTCCAGTGGGAAGGCGATAACGGCCAGGAGCAAGCAGCCGCCACTGCGGCGCACGAGCGCTCCGAGTTGGTCGCGCACACCCATGGCGAACCGATCAGCATCGGGAACGAATTCTCCGAGATCCGGGTCAGTCGGGTCGAGACCCGCAACGGATCCCGGTTGCTCGTCGAATCGCCACGGTCGGGTCAATGGGTTGCCCTGTGTCCTTTGGAACTCGAGGCGTTGACCTGGCAGAACACGGCAACCTTCTCGGCGATGATCGGCAGCCCGTTCGCACCGTTGGTGGCCGAGGACGAGGTCCCCCCAGTCGACGACACGGGCAACGCCGCGGGGCGTGAGCAGGACCGCGGATGACCGGCTGGCTGGACGGGCGACGGGCGCTGGTCGTCGGAGCCGGATCCGGGATCGGGCGTGCGGTCGTCGACGCCTTTCTCGAAGAGGGTGCCCGGGTCGCCGTTCTGGAGCGCGACCCTGACAAGTGCGCAGCCCTGCGCGAGGCGCTGCCCGAGGTTCCGGTCACAGTGGGCGATGCGACGGCTCGCCAGGCCAACGACGACGCCGTCACTGCGACGGTCGCGGCCTTCGGCGGTCTCGACGTGTTGGTCAACTGCGTCGGGATCTTCGATTTCTACCGCGGCGTGAGCGAGCTCGAGGCCGATCTCATCGACGACGCCTTCGATGAGATGTTCCGCACCAACGTCAAGAGCCACCTGCATTCGGTACGCGCGGCTCTGCCGGCACTGCGCGCAGCCAAGACCGCCGACTCGACAGGCGTCGTGTTGCTCACAGAGTCCACGTCGGCCCACTACCCCGGTCGCGGTGGCGTGCTGTACGTGTCGTCGAAGTTCGCCGTACGCGGCCTCGTGACGGCATTGGCCCATGAACTTGCTCCCGATGTCCGGGTGAACGGTGTCGCACCTGGCGGCACCCTGAACACCGACCTGCGAGGGCTTACCAGCCTGGGCCTGGACGGCAGGCGGCTCGACGACACCCCCGACCGCGCAGCCGAACTAGCGGGGCGGGTTCCGCTCCAGATCGCCCTCTCCGGAAGGGATCACGCCTGGACCTACGTCTTCCTCGCCTCCGAACGCGCCCGCGGCATCACCGGCGGTGTGGTGCACCCGGACGGCGGGATCGGCGTCAAATCATGACCGACCCAACAACCGCAGTTATTCGCATAACGGTCATCCGGGCGCCGAAATGGTCGCCGTTATGCGCATAGCGGCGAACAGGTGCGTCGTGGAGGGTCAGGGTCGTGGCTGTAGCAAAGGCTGATTTCGAGGCCTGCCAGGGCTACGCCAACTGTGTGATGGCAGCTCCCACGGTCTATGACATCGACGACGACGGCACCGTCGTTCTGCTGAAGGAGCAGATCTCCGAGGAGGAACGCTCCAAGGTCGAGGAGGCAGTCAAGAGCTGTCCTGTGTCGGCTCTGTCCATCGAGGACGAATGACACCAACCGACCGCTCGGCTGTCCCCACCCCGACCAAGGCGCTCTCGCGGCTTCCAGCCGACAGTTCGGCCACGGTAGTGATCGTCGGCGCCTCGGTCGGGGGCGTACGCACGGCACAGGCGCTGCGCCGGGAGTCCTACGAGGGTCGGATCGTCCTGATCGGTGCGGAGTCGGAGTTGCCCTACGACAAGCCGCCGCTGTCCAAGCAGTTCCTGGCAGGCCTTTGGGGAGCCGAGCGGATTAGACTCCTGCCCGAGGACGCAGCCGAACAGGCCGGAATCGAGTTGCGGTTGGGTACGGCGGCCGGGCATCTTGCCGTCGCCGAGCACCAGGTGGTCCTGACCGACGGCGACCGGGTCGACTTCGATGTCGTCGTCCTGGCCACCGGCTCGCTGGCCCGTCTTTCGCCGTGGGCTGCTGCGTCCGGCGTACACGTTCTGCGCACGATTGGCGACAGCCGTGCGCTGGCTGACGACTTGGCACATGGCGGTCCAGTCGTCGTGGTCGGCGGGGGGTTCATCGGAGCCGAAGTCGCCGCCACCGCCCGCGCGCGCGGGCACGAGGTCACGATCGTCGACCCGCTGGAGGTGCCGGTCGGGCGAGTTCTCGGCAGCCAAGTCGGAGGACTGTTCGCCGATCTGCACCACCGCAACGGGGTGACAACGCATTTCGGCAGCGGGGTCGAGTCTGTTGAAGGTCGTGCAGGCGACCTGACGGTGCGCCTGACCGACGGCCAGACCCTGCCCGCCGCCACCGTCGTCGTCGGTATCGGGGCACGTCCCAACGACGGTTGGCTAGCCTCATCCGGATTGCTGATCGAGGACGGTGTGGTCTGTGACGAGTTCTGCCGGGCCGTGGACGCGCCCGAGGTCTTTGCGGTCGGAGACCTCGCTCGGTGGATGCATCTGGGCTATGGGGAGAGCTGCCGGGTCGAGCACTGGACCAACGCCGTGGAGCAGGCAAGCTGCGTGGCACACAACATCGCCCAGCCCGACGAACTGCGCTCCTACCGTCCGGTCGAGTACGTGTGGAGCGATCAGTACGACTGGAAGATCCAGATCGTCGGCCGCCCGACACGGGCGACCCGGCATCAGCTGATCGGTGACCTCGCTCGGCCGACCGGCCCCGACG
>JACCUM010000336.1 GCA_013811805.1 Geodermatophilaceae bacterium
GAATCGACTGGTCGACCGAGATCGCCATCGAGATAGTGCTGCACGTTCGGAGCGACGGCGGCGATGATGTCCTCGGCCGCAGCGGTGGCCAGGGCGGGCAGACAGATCACATATCTCGCCATGAGCAGGCCGGCCATCTGGGAGGCGACCAGCGCGGCGCGCATCCCCGCCCGATCTGGGGACAGCTCGGCTGAGATCCGTTGCAAGATGTTGCGGTTCAGAAACTCTCGCAGCATGGCAGCGCCGGCATCGCTGGTCGTCGCGGTCCGGATGATGGCTAGCATCGGGGCCCGGGAACCGGCGTTGTCCCAGGCGGCGAACACTGCCCGGAGCAACCGCTCCCCGGCCCCGTCGATGCCGCCGCCCAGGACGTCGGCGAAGAGCACCTCAGGATCAAAGGGGAACTCCAGAGCCGCTGCGAACAATCGGGACTTTGTCCCGAAGTAGTGATGGACCAGCGCCGGATCGACGCCGGCTGCGACAGCGATCCCCCGGATCGTGGCGCCGTCGTACCCGCGAGAGGCGAACTCGGCACGGGCAGCTGCCAGGATCGTCGCCCGGGTGTCCGATCCGCCGGGTCGAGGTCCGCGCGGCCGGGTACTCAACCGCTGCGCCGCCGCAGGGTCAGGGCGCCCAGTCCCAGTGCGATCACTGTGGCGCCCAGCACCACGCCGAGATCGCGAACCAACGTGCTCGTGAGCGACGAGTTCGCCCCGATCTCCTGCAGCCCCTCGACCGCGTACGACATCGGCAGCACATTACTGATCGCTTCCAGCCAGCCGGCCATCTGATCGCGGGAGATCAACAATCCACAGGTCAGGAACTGCGGGAGCACGACAGCCGGCATGAACTGCACCGCCTGGAACTCAGACCGGGCGAAGGCGCTAATGAGCAGGCCCAGTGCCATGCCGAGAACCGCGTTGGCCACCGCCACGACCACGACCCAACCCCAGGAGCCCTGGGTGTCCAGTCCCAACAGTAGGTAGGCCGTCCCGGTCGCGACCGCTGCCTGGAGGGCTGCTGCCAGGGCGAAGGCGATTCCGTAACCGAGCAGCAGGTCGAGCTTGTGCATCGGTGTGGTGAGCAGACGCTCCAGGGTGCCTGACGTGCGCTCGCGCAACATGGCGACGCTGGTGACGAGAAACATGATGACCAGGGGGAAGACACCGAGCAGGGGCAGACCGATCGCGTCGAAAGCCGCGTCGTCGTCGAAGACGAAGCGCAACAGAACCATCAGCAGGCTAGGTACCAGGACCAGCAGCGCGACCGTACGGTGATCATGCGAGAGCTGGGTCAGTACGCGCTTCGCGGTGGCCCAGGTGATCGTCGGAGACATCAGGCCGCCTCCACCTTCTGGATCAGAGTCAGGAACATCTGATCGAGGTCATCGGTTCCGGCGGCCCGGCGCAGGGCGTCCGGGCTGTCATCGGCGATCAGGGCGCCCTCACGGAGCAACAGGATCCGGTCGCACCTTCCGGCCTCGTCCATGACGTGACTGGAGACCACCAGCGTCGTGCCGCCGGCAGCCAGCGAGGCGAACATTCCCCACAACTCCTCGCGCAGCACCGGGTCCAGTCCGACCGTCGGCTCGTCGAGGATCAACAGTTCCGGGTCGCCGAGTAAGGCACAGGCCAACGACGCCCGCGCCCGCTGTCCGCCAGACAGCGTGGCTACCAGTTGAGCTGACTGCTCCTTCAGCCCGACGTCGGCGATGGCCCTCACGGCTGCGCTGCTGCTGGCGCCGAGCACAGCAGCGAAGTACCGGGCGTTCTCTGCCACCGTGAGATCCGAGTAGACCGACGGAGACTGAGTCACGTATCCGACCCGGTGCCGAAGTCCGGCCGACCCGGCGGCCTCATCGAGCACCATGACCGAGCCACTGCTCACCGTCTGGACGCCGACCAGGCAGCGCATCAGTGTGGTCTTGCCGCCGCCGCTGGGCCCGAGCAGCCCGGTGACCGAGCCCCGGCTCACCGAACAGCTCAGACCGTGCAGCACTTCCTTCCCACCGCGCGCGACGACGAGGTCGGTGACCTGGACGGCTTCCTTCATCTGACTCAACCTTTCATCAGTCGTTGAATTAATGATTCAACGATAGATGAAATACCGACGGCCCCGCAAGTCATCGGGCCCGCCGGACTGGTCAGCAGAAGCCGGGAGTCGCCCGCCACGCGAGATCGGCGCTCGGGACGTCGTCGCGCACGACGGTTCCGTCGATCAGCCCGTACGGGCGGTCCGCCGCGTGATAGACGACGCCCGGGTTGTCCAGTCCGAAGGGGACGAGATCGGAGAGGAAGTGATGCTTGTTGGGCATCGAGAGCCGGATCTCGGCCACTTCTGGGTGACTCTCGAGCACGGCCTGACCCATGGCGTACAGGGTTTCCTGCAGCGCGCTGCTGTAGCCGACCGCGAACGTCTCGAGCAGCGTCGACCGGATGCTGGCGTACGCCGCTGCATAGTCCGATATCGGCATCTCATTCGGCTCAGTGCTCAAAGACGTTGCAGCGTAACGCCACCGGGCGGTGACCGCTGTGGCCAGGATTCGGTCGTCCGTTTCGGCCAGCGTGGTGTACCGATCCCGTGGGAACCCCGCGAATCCGGACTCGGTCGTCTTCAGGACCACCAGACCGGACAGGCCGGAGATGACGTGTGCGTCGGCACCATCCACGGTCACGACGGTCGTACGCACCTCGCCGCCGGTCCGCGAGAACGCATGGTCATGCGATCCGCCGCCGACGGCGATCCGCCCCCAGCCGTACTCCTCGATCTCCACCCGAGCACCGGTCAGCCAGTCGTACGCGCTACTGAAATGACGAGCCAGGCGCAGCCCGAACTCCTCGATCTCGCCGATCCCGTCGCGGGCGAAGGCGTACACGGTGTTCTTCTGGGTGTCCGTGGCAAGGACATGTCCGTTGTCGCCGTCGAGGTGCACGGCGGTGAAGTCGCCGCGCAGCGCGCAGGAGACGTTCAGGTCGCGAAGGACGTGTCGAGCAGCGGAGCGGTCGACGGTCACGACGCGGACCTCGGCCTTGCCGTACTGATTGGCCCCGAGCGTGATCCCCATGAGTGCTCAACTCCCCCGATAGGTCGAGTAGGCATACGGCGAGATGAGCAACGGAACGTGGTGGTGGGCGGCGCCATCGCTGACGGTGAAGGCCACGCTGACTTCCGGGTAGAACGTCGACGTGCCGGTCAGCGCGAAGTACTCAGCGGTTGCGAAGACCAGTTGGTAGTTCCCGGCCAGGAGCGGCGCCTCGGCCAGCCTGGCGCGACCGTCCAGGTCGGTGATCGCGGCCACGGTATCCCCGGTGGGATCGGTCAGCAACACGTTGACCCCGAAGGCGGGAAGCCCCCTAGCGGTGTCCAGGACGTGGGTTGTGACACTCATGACTCGCTCACCAATTTCTCCACCCGTAGCCGGGTGATCTCCGCGAGCTGGCCAGTGACTTCGACCCGCTCGCTCGCCTCGTCGTTGTCCAGCCGCCGTCGTAACTCCGCGAGCATGTCCGCGGGGCTCCGGCCGGCCGCCCGGATCAGGTACACGTGGTCGAAGCGCGACTCATACTCCCGGTTGCCGTCGGCCAGCGCGGTACGCACCTGGCCCTCGGCCGTACTCATCGAGGCCTGTTCGGCCCGGGAGGATCGCGCCTCGGCGGACTCCCCCTCCACCCGCTGCCCGATCCGCGGATGCGCCGCGAGGGCCTGTTCGACGTCTGCCCAGTCCAGGTTGAGCGTGACCGCTTCGGCCTTGGCCGCGAGGTCGGCCGCACTCGGGTACGGACGCGCGGCGGCCACCTCGCGGACGAAACGATCCGCGGCGTTGCAGGCACGCAGGTGCCCGTCCAGATCATCTGCGGGCAGCTGGTTGAACCAGCCCAAGGAATGCTCGGTCACGGTGAGAGGATGCCAGCCCAGCGCCTTGCGCATGGAATTGTCGGGAGAGGTGGGGTCATGGCAGTGGAGCGACTGATCCGGTGACCGATCCATCGCCTGGAGCTCGCTCGCCTCGGCTCTCGCCGGAAGTCCTTGCCTCGGTGGAGGATACGCTGGGGCCGGTCGACCAGCGACGCACACGCGGGTATCCCGGCGACAGCAGCACGCGTCAGCCGGTCCACACCGTGTACGTGCCCGCGGACCGCGTCGAGTCCGGGCTGGCGGCGGCGTGGGGTGCCGCCGCACTGGCCGCCTTGGACGAACATGCGGCGGATCCCGCAGCCATGGCAGCGGTGCTGGGTCTTGCGCCGGCGATGGTGGAGGAGGTCTGGCCACTGGTCCGGTCGAAGCTGGAGCGGGAGCCGATCGAGGACCTCCGGGTCGACACCGAGGACGGCTACCGAGCAGCTTCCCAGGCCGAGGACGCCGACGTCCTGGCTGCCGCCGCGGCCGTCGCGACCGACGTACGGGCCGGCTGTGCTCCGCCGTTTCTCGGGTTACGGGCGAAGTGCCTGGAGGGACCGGTACGAGCTCGCGGGCTCCGGTCGCTGGACCTGTTCCTCGGTGAGCTGGTCGACGGCGTGGGTGGCACGGAGGGTCTGGACGGCTTGGATCTGCGCATCACGTTGCCCAAGGTCACCGA
>JACCUM010000339.1 GCA_013811805.1 Geodermatophilaceae bacterium
CGGACCTCGGAGGCGGCCCGGTTGCGGTTGTCGGTGAGGCACTCGATCAGCACCGCCACGCCGCTGGGCCCGTAACCCTCGTAGGTGATGGTCTGCCAGTCGGCGCCCCCGTCCTCCAAGCCGGCGCCGCGCTTGACCGCGCGATCGATGTTGTCGTTGGGAACCGAGGACTTCTTGGCCTTCTGGATGGCGTCGTAGAGGGTCGGATTTCCCGCCGCGTCCGCGCCGCCGGTGCGGGCTGCGACCTCGACATTCTTGATCATCTTGGCGAAGAGTTTTCCGCGCTTGGCGTCGATCGCGGCCTTCTTGTGCTTGGTCGTCGCCCATTTCGAGTGGCCGCTCATGCTTACTCCTCGCTGCTCACCGTGGCATCCCTGCCGGATCTCGCACCGCGCTCGCGCCCGACACGACCTCGCGGACCATATCCACGAAGAACGCATGGATCCGGCCGTCGTCGGTCAGCTCAGGATGGAAGCTGGTCGCCAGGAGCGCACCCTGCCGGACCGCGACCACCCTACCGTCGGCGGCTCCGCCGCTCACCCGTCCGAGCACCTCCACACGGGGTCCGGCCTGCTCCACCCAGGGTGCGCGGATGAACGCCGCCCAGAACGGGGCCGCTCCGATGGCCGGCATCGGAACCCGGTTCTCGAAGGATTCGACCTGTCGGCCGAACGCGTTGCGGCGCACGGTGATGTCCATGCCACCGACGGTGTCCTGGTCGGATGCCGCATTCAGGATCCGGTCGGCCAGCAGGATCATCCCGGCGCAGGACCCGTAGACCGGCAATCCGGCTCGGATCCGTGCGCGCAACGACTCCATCAGCTCGAAGCGGTTGAGCAGTTTGGCAATCGTGGTGGACTCCCCGCCGGGCAGGATCAGGCCATCGACGGTCGCGAGTTCGGCCTCCCGGCGGACTGGGCTCCCGGTCGCCCCTGCGGACTCGATCCGACGCAGGTGCTCGCGGGCGTCGCCCTGCAGGGCGAGGACGCCGATGGTCGGTGACTTCACCAGCCGCGCGTTGCGTACCGCTCGCTGTCGGGCAGTTCGGAGACGTTGATCCCGACCATGGCCTCACCCAGCCCACGAGAGACCTTGGCGATCACGTCGGGATCGTCATGGAAGGTGGTGGCCTGGACGATGGCGGCGGCGCGCTGTGCCGGGTTGCCGGCCTTGAAGATTCCCGAACCGACGAAGACTCCCTCAGCACCTAGTTGCATCATCATCGCGGCGTCGGCGGGGGTGGCGATGCCGCCGGCGGTGAACAGCACGACGGGCAGCTTTCCGGCTTCGGCGACCTCGGCGACGAGTTCGTACGGTGCCCGCAATTCCTTTGCCGCGCTGAACAACTCGGTCTCGTCCATGGTGGACAGCCTGCGGATCTCGCCGCGGATCGAGCGCATGTGTCGGGTGGCCTCGATGACATTGCCGGTGCCGGCCTCGCCCTTGGAGCGGATCATGGCCGCGCCCTCGTTGATCCGGCGCAGGGCCTCGCCCAGGTTCGTGGCACCGCAGACGAAGGGAACGGTGAAGGCCCACTTGTCGATGTGGTGTGCCTCGTCGGCAGGAGTCAGGACCTCGGACTCGTCGATGTAATCGACGCCGAGGCTCTGCAGCACGCGGGCTTCGACGAAGTGACCGATCCGGGCTTTGGCCATCACTGGAATCGTCACTGCGGCCACGATCGAGTCGATCATGTCCGGGTCACTCATCCGGGCGACGCCGCCCTGAGCGCGGATATCGGCCGGAACTCGCTCCAAAGCCATGACGGCGACGGCGCCGGCATCCTCGGCGATCTTGGCCTGGTCGGCGGTCACCACGTCCATAATTACGCCACCCTTGAGCATCTCGGCCATCCCGCGCTTGACGCGTGTGGTGCCGGTGACAGGGCGGTCGGTGGACTCAGACACGGAGAACCTCTTGTTGGTGGTCGCACGGGTGGATGAGGTGAGGTGGGGCGAGCACCAGTCTACGGCCTCCCCGGAGCTGGGTCTGGCGAGTTACCGCACTGCTGCATGGGTCTGGTGTGCCGGCGGCACGCTAGCTAGGTGCGACGCCTCCTGGCAAAGTGCTTGTGCGGCCCTAGTGGTGGTATTGGTGGACCACGGCGTGGCCCTTGCCGCGGCGGATGAGCGCGCGGTTGACGGGCACGGTGACCACGAAGGCGACGGCGAGGGCGACGGCGAGGGCGCCCCAGAAGAGCCATGAGCTCAGGCCGGCGTCCATGGCGCCCGGGATAGCCAGCATGATCGCGTTGTCGACGATCTCCATTACGGTGATGGAGATCGTGTCTGCGGCCAGGGCGATGCCGAGCGCGGCGCCGAGGGCGAGTCCCGACCGCAGAACCGGGACGAGGGTGAAGGAGTAGCCGAAGAAGAACGCCAAGGCGATCGCAAGGACGATGGTCGCGGTGTTGGACCATCCCA
>JACCUM010000409.1 GCA_013811805.1 Geodermatophilaceae bacterium
GGATCATCCCACGCGATCGTTCGGTGTCCCAGCGGGTTGCGGACGGCGCCGAACGCGCCGCTGAACAATTCGCGTACGCCGTCACGTTCGCCCGGATCGGCCGCGGACGCCAGCGGGCCATCGACACCAAATGCGTAGCGCATCAACGGGACGCCGACCAGGCCTCGAGCTTTCGCTGTGCCAGCGAGCTCCCGAACGCGTACCTCTACTTCTCGCAGCGCGTCGAATGCCGCCTGTTCGAAGGCCCGGGTTCCGCAGTTGATGGGTACGCGGAGATGACGCGATCCCGCTTGTAGGGCGGGATCGGGGGACTTTGTGCGCTTGTGTGCCGTGTGCCCACGCGTCGCGCGGGGGGTGGCCGGGCGGTTGGGTGCCGGTCAGGCGGGCTGGAGCGTGGTGATCCGCGGCGGCGCCTTGACGGCGACGGCATCGAGGATCTGACGCTGGCTGTCGGTGAGCGGCGTGGTCTGGCAGACGGTGCCGTCGGGGCCGGTGAGGGTGACGAGGTGCAGGCGCTGCAGTTCGAGCGCGATCCGGCGCCAAGTCTGGCCGCTCTGGCGCTCGCTGATGCGGATCAGCAGCAGCGCGAGCCAGCAGATCAAGACGTGGGCGCGGATGCGGTGCTCGAGACGCTGGAAGACGGGCCTGAGTTCGAGCGTGGTCTTCAGGTCGCGGAAGCCGCGTTCGGCCTCGAGCAGGTTCTTGTAGCCCAGCGCGACGTCCTCGGCGGACAGGTCGGGGTCGCTGGTGGAGAGCAGGTACTTGCCGTCCAGGCGCTCCTCGGCGGTGATCTTGGAGCGGTCGATCAGGAGCCGGCCGGTCTTGGTCTGGCGCAGGTAGCGCCCCAGCGTGGGGTGGTCGCGCAGGGCGCATTCGGCGCGGTGATGAGCATCGCTGGCCTTGGCGCTGGTGGCCTTGGCCCGGGCCGCTGCGATTCGCTCGAGTTCGGCCTGCAGCCGGGCGATCGTCTCGTCGCGCGTGTGCTTGTCGCGCTCGGCCTCGGCGGGGTTGTGGCAGACGATGAAGCGCTTCGCCGCGTCGCCGTCCCCGACGCGGAGGTCCTTGACGCGGAGGTTGTCGCGGACCGTCTGGTAGCGGCCCTGTCGCGAGAGCGCGGCCTGGGCGTCGGGGCTGCCGTCGCGCATCCGCTCGCCGGCGATCCAGTGCCCGCCGGCGCGGGTCAGGTAGCGCAGGTTCTCGTCTGAGCTAAAGCCGCGATCGACAACGGTGACCACCCGCCCGAGCCGCCAGCCGCGCAGATCGTCCTTGACCTCGGAGACGACGGACATGTCGTTGGTGTTGCCGGGCCAGACCCACACCCGGACCGGGATCCCCTCCCTGGTGACCGCGAGCCCGATCACGACCTGCGGCAGGTCGGGGCGGTGGTCCTTGCTGTGCCCGTAGGCGCGGAACGCCGGCGCGCCGTCCTGCCCGGCGCCGTCGGGCTCGTCGCGCTCGAAGTAGGTCGAGGTGGTGTCGAAGAACAGCAGGTCGACCTCGAGGTTCAAGAGGTCGGCGGTGGCGAAAAACACGGCCTCCTGGACCTTGGCCTGCGCGTCGGCCTCGACCAGCAGGTCCATCGCGCGATAGGCCTGGTCGTCATCCATCGCCTCCAAGCCGGGGATCCACGCGTCCTCCGAAGCCCACTCCGCCGCGGCGAGCTTGGAGGCCGGATCAAGCGCCCGGTTGGCGACCAGCGCGAACAGCACCCGCTCGACATCGGTGCCGAAGCGCCTGGCGCCGAGCACGCGACGCAGCGCGCCGTCGACGCCCAGCGCGCGCCACAGGCCGTCCAGCAGCCACGCGCCGCCCATCGCCCGCGAGCCGGTGACCTCGAGCTCGCCCGCAGCCCCGGGCAGCGGCGCGGAGCCGTCGCCGTCGGTGAAGCGCATGATCGACGCCGCCAGCCGCCGCAGGCCATCGATGTCGAGCTCGTCCTCGCGGCCGAGGTTGACCAGCACCTCGGCCTGCGTCACGCCCTCGACGCGGCGGTTGTGAGCCAGCTGCAGGTAGCGCACGACTGACCCGTCCTTGCGCCGCCGCTGCGTCGTGCGCAGATACATGCCCACATCACTACCACAAACCGCGGACCACCAGCAGCCCGACTACTCGAAACGTGTGCCCACGCTTTCCGCGCCGCTCGGAACACGATTTGGCTCTGGAAAGCCAAACCACACCCCGAAATCAGTCCCGTGTGCCCTCCAACTGCGGAACCCGGGGTTCAGCACCGCGAGTCCGGGCAGGTCGCCAAGGATCTGATCGCCCAGGCCTGCCAGCAGCAGCGCATCCGCCGCGGGCAGCTGACCGTGCACGCCGACCGCGGCAGCTCGATGACGTCCAAGCCGGTCGCGTTCCTGCTCGCCGATC
>JACCUM010000411.1 GCA_013811805.1 Geodermatophilaceae bacterium
TGCTTGACCAGCGGCAGGATCAGCTCCATCCGGTCGTCCTCGGCGGTCACGGAGTTGACCAGCGCCCGCCCTTGATAGGCGGCCAGCCCGGCCTCCAACGCCTCCACGACCGAGGAGTCGATGCAGATCGGCAGGTCGGTGAGGCTCTGCACCAGCTTGATCGCGGTGGCCAGCAGCGCCGGCTCGTCGGTCAGCGGCACGCCCATGTTGACGTCCAGGACGCTCGCGCCGCCGGAGACCTGGGCGGCCACATCCTTCTCGATCGCCGAGAGGTTACCGGCGCGCAGCTGTTCCTGGAACAGCCGACGGCCGGTCGGGTTGATCCGTTCTCCGATCAGGCAGAACGGCTGGTCGTGGCCGACGACGACCTCGCGGGTGGCCGAGCTCAGTACGGTGTGCATTTCCTCGCCCCTCAGACCGAGACCGCGGCGCCGCGCTTGTTGAGCAGATCCTTGGCGCGCCTGACCGTGGTGGAGGCATCAGAGGCGTACCCGTCGGCACCCACCGCATCGGCGTACTCCTGGGTCACCGGAGCACCGCCGACCATGACGATCACGCTGTCGCGCAGGCTGGCCTTCTGCAGCGCGTTGATGTTGGCCTTGAACATCGGCATCGTCGTGGTCAGGAAAGCCGAGAAGCCGACGATGTCAGGTTTGTGCTCCTGAATTGCATCGACGAACTTCTCCGGCGCCACCTGCACACCCAGGTCGATCACGTGGAAGCCGGCGCCCTCCAACATGATGTTGACGAGGTTCTTTCCGATGTCATGGACGTCGCCCTTGACCGTGCCCATCAAGAATGTTCCGACCATCTGCGCCCCGGTCTCGGCCAGCAGCGGCCGCAGGATCGTCAGGGCACCGCTCATGGCCCGGCCGGCGATCAGCATCTCGGGCACGAAGAAATCGCCCCGCTCGAACCGCGCTCCGACCTCTTCCAAGGACGGGATCAGCGCGTCGTAGAGCAGGGAGGTGGGGGTCATCTCCATCTCGAGCCCGGCCCGGGTCAGTTCCGCGACGGCGGGCGCGTTGCCGACCAGCGTCTTGTCATACAGCTCCTGCAGCAGGTCTTCGGGGCTCATGCGACGCCTTCCTCTTGGGGACGGTGTCCGAGCAGGCCGGACAGGGTGGTGGTTTCGGCGACGAGCAAGGCCCCGATCGCGTCGAGCTGGTCGGCGACGCGGGCATCGGGGCCGGACACGCTGATGGCCGCGACGATCTCGCCGTCGTGGGAACGCACGGGCACGGCGACGGCGTCGAGCCCGGGCTCCAATTCGCCCCGCGTCGTGGCGAATCCTCGGTCGAGCACCTGTACGAGCTCGCAGCGCAGCTTCTCGACGCTGGTCACGGTCTTGGGGGTACGGCGTTCCAGCGCGCCGCTGGGCAGTGGGATCCGGCGATAGGCGTAGAAGACCTTGCCCAGAGCCGAACAGTGCGCCGGTACGTCGATCCCGACCCAGTTGCTTGCGCCCAACAGGTAGCGGGAGTTGACCTGGGCGACCTGGACGACCAGCTGACCGCGGGGAATGGCCAGGTTCACCGTCTCGCCGGTGCCCCGACCGATCCGCTGCAGGATCGGGTCGGCGATCCGCGCGATCTCCTCGATCGGATCATGCCGAGCGGCGTAGAGCGCGAAGAGCGCACCAGGACGGAACGCGCCGTCGCTGTCGCGCTCGAGCAGCTGATGGCGCTCCAGGGCCTGAAGCAGGCGCGAGCCGGTGGACTTGGCCAGGCGAGTTTCGGCGAGCAGATCGGTGAAGTGGTAAGGCCGGTCGGCATGCACGACCAACGAGACCAGCTCGGCGGCTCGGTCGATCGCCTGCGTCCCAGTCGATGCCGTCACGCGGCCATTGCTCCTCAGGGGTCCGATGCGCCACTATGTGGAACTGCTGTTCCACACTATGAGGTCAGACGTGCGATCGCGTCAAGGAGGCCGAGATGTTCCGAAACACGATGCCGCGTTATGAAGTGCTTTCCGAGGACGCGATGAAGGTGCTGGACGGTGGCTGGCGGCGCATCGTCACCGAGATCGGCATCGAGTTCATGTCCGATCAAGCGCTGGATCTGTTCCGGCAGGCCGGTCAGAAGGTGGAGGAGAACAAGGTCTTCCTCGATCCCGATTTCGTGCTGGCGCAGGTGGCCAAGGCGCCGCGCGAATTCGACGTTGCCGCACGCAATCCGGACAACTCGGTGCACATCGGCGGCGACATGATGTCCTTCGGCGCGGTCTATGGACCACCGTTCGTACGGCAGGGCGACCTACGCCGGGACGCCACGATGGAGGACTACCGGAACTTCACGAAGTTGGCGCAGTCATTTTCCGTCCTGGACTCCGCCGGTGGGGTGATCTGCGAGCCGAACGACGCACCGCTGGACTCCCGACACCTGGACATGACCTACGCCCTGCAGACCCTGACCGACAAGATCTACATGGGCAATGTCGTCTCCGGTGTCAACGCCCGAGACACCATCGAGATGAGCGCGATCCTCTTCGGTGGCCGGGATGCCATCGAGCAGACGCCGGTGTCGATCTCGCTGATCAATTGCAACTCACCGCTTCGCTGGGACGACCGGATGCTCGACGCACAGTTCGAGTACAGCCTGGCCAATCAGGCGGTCGTACTCACGCCGTTCCTGCTGATGGGAGCGATGTCACCGGTGACGATTCCGGCTGCTCTGGTCCAACAGATTGCCGAGGCGCTGTCCGGAATCGCGTTGTCCCAGCTGATCCGTCCGGGCTGTCCGGTCATCTTCGGGTCGTTCCTGTCCAACATCGACATGCAATCGGGCTCGCCGTGCTTTGGTACGCCGGAGTCCGCGATCGGCCTGCTGTGCACAGGACAGATCGCCCGGCATTTCGGGCTGCCGTTCCGCTCCGGTGGGGCGATGACCTCGAGCCAGGTCGCCGACGCACAAGGCGGGTACGAGGCCCTGATGACGCTGCTGCCGACCTTCCTGGCCGGCACCAACTGGGTGATGCACAGCGCTGGCTGGCTGGAAGGCGGGCTGGTGGCCGGCTACGAGAAGTTCATCGTCGACATCGAGCTGCTGCAGATGATGCGGGTGGAGTTCACGCCACTGGAGATCGACGAGGCGTCGTTGGCCTTCGGCGCGCACGAGGAGGTCGGCCATGGCGGGCACTTCCTCGGCGCCGAGCACACGATGGACCGGTTCCGCACCTGCTTTTACCGGCCGTTGCTGTCCTCGTCGGAGAACTACGAGCGCTGGATGCGCGGCGGCGGTGCCGACGCCAACGCTCGGGCCACGAAGATCTATCAGGCCACCTTGGACGCCTACGAGCAGCCTTCGCTGGATGATGCCATCCGAG
>JACCUM010000425.1 GCA_013811805.1 Geodermatophilaceae bacterium
GCCCGAGGGATCGCGCCCGCGCCCGCCTCCTTGCGAGCCCGAGCTTTCCGCGGCAACTGCCGCGAGAGTTCCACGGGATGGCCAACCATCACTAACGACCATCGGCCCACGCGTTCGAGAACTGGAGCGAAAATCGCGAGAATGCCCAGAAATAGGCGCAACCTCTTCGTTTCGACGCGTCGTAGAACGGTCCGGAACTTCTCCCGTCCGCAAAGAGCGGCTCGTCGTCGCGCTTTGGGCATTTCTTGAGCCTATTTTGCGCCTGACGCGACGGAATGGGTTAGTTTTGTAGAAGACGAAGTGATACTGGGCCGGCTCGACTTCGAATGCATAACAGCGTCCGCGCTGTTCGCGAGGAGCCGCCGGCACGATGATTGCGGTCTCCCTTGATGGTGAATTAACATCGGGCGCAATTGAGTGGTGTCGGCACGGGGGGCGTGTGACGGCTCGATCCCGACTCGACCGGTCGTCCGGTCCCTGCCCGATGGTCTCGGGGACTGCCGGCACGTTTTCGCGACGTCCCGCCCCCCAGCACGGCCGGCGAGTCACCGCGATCGCCATGAACACTTGAGGATGAGATTCATGTGGACCTTGGTTTGGTGCATGACGTTGCTCTTCAACGGGCATGATGGCAAGGAGCCGACCGACCGATTGATCCCGCCGGGCTGGGTGGGCAACCCGTGGGGACCGGCCGCCACGCAGGCGCGGGCCTCGGGCGCCATCCCGCCCATCCCGATGACCCCGCTGATGCAACAATGGGACAGGTGGGGCAAGCAAGTGATCCGCGACGGCGACATCCTCTTCCGCCGAGGCGATGCGCGGGTGCTCTTCGGCCGGTTCCCGTTCAGCCGCTTCATCGCCAACGCCAGCGGCAGCCTCTATTCGCACACGTCGATCGCGGCCATTGAAGGGGGCGAGGTCGTCGTCTACGACATCACGAAGGCCGGCGCGCGTCGGCAGCCGTTCGCCGTCTGGGTCCTCGACAACGTCGGCGCGTTCGGCGTCAAGCGGGTCCGGCCCGAGTTGCGGTCGCATGCCGATGAGGCGGTCCGTTTCTGCCGGCGGACGTTCGAGGAGCAGGTCCCTTTCGACTACACCCTGGAACTCGACGACCAGGCGCTCTACTGCGTGGAGATGACCGAGAAGGCCTACCGCTCCAGCGGCCTGGTCCTCTCCGAGCCCGTCCGCCTGGGCGACATGGAAAATGCCTCGCAGTTCCCGATCTGCATGTTCCTGTTCCAGAAGCTGTCGACGCTGACCCTCGAACAGGCCGCCTACTTCCCGGGCAACGATCGTCACGGTATCTGGTCGTGTTCCAGCCTGATGACGGTCTATCCGCCACCGCCGGCATCGGCGTCGGGTGCCCGCCCGGCACACCAGAAACGTGCGGTCAGCGGCGAGAAACCTGGGGTCCGTCCCGGGTCGCGGCCGACCTGAGGACCTGAGCTTGACTTTCGGGGCGACTTGGGCAAACTGAGCCCTCTTCCCGGCCCATGGATGTGCCGGGAGCCCGCCGCGAAGGTTTGCGAAGGTCATCCCGGCCATGCCACACTTGCCAAGGATGGGCATATTCTGGCTCGTGATCGCCTCGGCGGCTTCCGCGAGCGTCGCCCGCGCGGACGACGCCCCGAGGTCGAGTCGGGCACCGCGACCGGATTACCCCCACAAGTCCTTCTCGCGTCGCGAGCACGGCGACGGTGGCCGCTCATACTGGCTCTTCGAGCCCGCCGAGCCGACTCCCCGGCGGGCTCCCGTGGTGGTCTTCCATCACGGGTGGCTCGCCTGGAACCCGGGGGTCTATGGCGCCTGGATCGATCACCTGGTCCGGTCCGGGCGGGTCGTGATCTTCCCGCGCTATCAGGTCGACTGGGCCACCAGGCCGGCCGATTTCCTGCCCAATACGGTGGCCGCCGTCCGCGACGCCTTCGACGTGCTCGAGACGGCGCCCGGGCACGTCCGGCCCGACCGCGACCGATTCGCGCTGGTCGGCCACTCGGCCGGCGGCGGCTTCGCGCTGCGCTTTGCCGGCGGCGCCCACGGCGCGCTGTTCGACCGCTACGTCTCGGTGGCGCCCTTCCTGCACCACGCCGGCGACATGGTGCGCAAGGAAGCGGTGGAATGGGCGGTGGCCGCGGTGCCGCGCTTCACCGCGCTGTGCTACCTCAATGCGCTGGGTGTGCGGCTGCTGCAGCGCCTGCCGGTGCTGCTGTGCGCGGTGCCGCCCGAGCGCGACTGCACGGCCTCGTACTCGTTCCGCCTGGCGCTGAACTTCCGCCCCAACCTGGACTGGCAGCGCGACGTGCGCTCCATCCGCGCCAAGACCACGGTACTGATCGGCGAGGCCGACGAGCTGTTCCACGCGCCGGCCTACGGCCAGCTGTTCGAGGGCTTGAACGAGCGCGTCTCGGTGCAGGTCCTCAAGGCGGTCGACCACACCAGCATCTGCATGAAGGCCAGCGCCGTGATAGCGATCCGCAAGGCGCTGGTCTGAGCTTTTCCATCCACGCCAACACCACACCCACAACGAGGACTCCCATGAACCTGAAAGACACCCTGAACTCCCTGCTGTCCGACGTGACCGAGGGCGCCGTTGCCGCCGACCCGGCCCACCACGGCAAGCCGCTCAACGAGCGCGGCGTCGATTCCGTGACGCTGCTGCGCTTCCTGGTCGCGGTCGAGGACGCGCTGGGCATCGAGTGGGCCACCGACACGCCGCGCGAGGTGTTCCGCTCCATCGACTCGGTGGCCGACTACCTGCAAGACGCCGTCGGCGTGGCCTGAAGCGGACGGAGAACAGCGTGCCCGGCGTCAACCCATCCATCCATCTGTCGGCCATCGGCACCGCGCTCGGCGAGCTGTCGCTGCCGATCGAGGCGCTGCGGCGCGAGCCCGGCGGAGCCGACTACGTCCCGCTGTTCCTGCAGGACGGCTTCTGCTCGTACCGCCAGACCGAGCGCGGCGCCTGCGAGCTGGTCGCCGATTCCGTGCGGCGCACGCTGGCGGCCGGCGACGTCGATCCGGCGCGCATCGACGCGGTGGTGCTATGCGCCGAGAACTTCGAGGAGTTCGCCGGCACCGACGCGGCGCCCGGCACCGTTGCGCTGGGCGCGCGCATCCGCATCGCCGCCGCGCTGGCCGCGCTGGGCGTGTCCGCCTCCTACCTGGCGGGCGTCTGGTCGGCCGGGTGCGCCAACTTCGTGGCCGGCGCGGCCATTGCCAAGGGCTTGGTGGCCCAGGGCATCGCCGACTGCGTGCTGCTCATCACCGTCGACTGCGACCGCGCTCTGCCGGCGCGCATCATGAACAACGGCGGCGCGGTCTACTCCGACGGCGCCTCCAGCTGCGTGATCGCTCGCGCCGTGCACGGCGCGGGCGGCTACCGCATCGACGGCATCGCGCTCACCGCCGAAGTCGGCCTGGCGGCGATCGATCCGCGCAAGAACCCGTTCGGCTACCTGCTGTCGGTCAACCGCGGCATCAACAAGGTCAAGCGCGGCATCGGCGCGCGCCTGGGCCGCGAGCCCGGGGCGTACGGCCGCATCCTGTCGCCCAACCTGCGGCGCCGCTCGCTGGCCATCCTGGCCGAGTCGTTCGCGCTGCCGCTGGCGCGCTTCGAGATGCCGCTGAAGGACAGCGTCGCCCACGTGAACGCCGCCGACCACCTGCTGGCGCTGGAACACGAGCTGGCCGAAGAAGCGCCTGGCGACGCCTCGCTGCTGCTGTTCAACCCCGGGCCCTTCGCCTGGAACTTCATGGGGCTGACGCGCGTGGGCGCGGGCACCGGCAATGAGTGGATCCAATGATTGCCGAACACGCGCTCCAGCTCTGGAAATACAGCGTCTCCGAAGGGCTGCCGCAGAACGACTGCACCTTCGTCGACTTCGAACGCCTGCTGCACCTGGAACTAGCGGCGCCCGAGGCGGCGCGCGACCTGGACCCCGTGGTGTGCGCGCTGGTGCACCTGGTGGTGGGCGCCTACGGCTTCAGCGACAGCCGCCCCGGCAAGCGCCGCGCGCCGTCGGCCGGCGCCCGCTACCCGGTGGAATGCCTGCTGCTGACCTGGCACGGGCGCACGCCGCGGCTGTGGCTGGTGTCGCTCACCTGCGCGGGCGTGATCCCGATGCGCGAGGCCTACGCCGCCCAGGTGGCGCGCGCCACCCACGCGCAGCCGGGCGAATCCAGCGTCATCGTGGTCGCCTCGCTGTGGAAGACGATCGAGCGCTACGGCCTGGCCGGCGTGCGCTACACCGTCTACGACGCGGGCCACGTGCTGTCCAACCTGGCGGAGTTCGCCCACGACGAGGGCACGCGGCTGGGCCTGGGCCTGCAATGCAGCGCGCGCAGCGTGTTCCGCGAGCTGTCCAGCAACGTGGTGGCGCTGTACGCCCTGCGCGTGGACAT
>JACCUM010000434.1 GCA_013811805.1 Geodermatophilaceae bacterium
CGAAGCCGAGAGCCGACAGAGAGCCGATCTGGGTCGGTGCGTAGCTGCCGAGAAACCACAGCGCGCTGCACAACGTCAACGCCGCACCCGTGACGACATCGGGTCGACGCCGCCAGGCCAGCATTCCGGCCACCAGGAAGGACAGGCCCAGGATCGCGTCCAGCAGGAGGAAGCGCAGCGGCGCGCCCTGCCCCACTCCGACCATCGCGGTCACGATTGCGAAGACAAGGGCGGCGACGCCGCTGACGACACGTGCACTCATCGGCCCACCTCCGTCCGACGATGCTCACACACCCCTACAGTGCGCGCCCACCGGGAAAACCCGCACGAACCGGCGGGCAAGCTCGGATGCAGCATGGCGATGGGTGCTCCTACGGTCGCAGGCACTGACCTCGGGAGGAATGATGCGGCAAAGACTTCTCGGATGCTGCGCAATAGCGTGCCTGCTCGTCTCCATTGTCGCCTGCGGGAACAACGCATCCCCGACCACCGAGAGCGGCGAGGAGTCGGCGGCCTCGGAAAGCGCCGAGTCAAGTCCGTACAGCTACGAGACCGTGCAGTTCGGCGGTCGGGAGGCGATCTCCGTACGGATCCCCGGTGATCCTGACTACCTGGCCGCCGACGACGAGCAGGTGTACGTGCGCGGCGCGCGCGCCTTTAATGCGCTCGACCCGGAAACCGCGGAAGTCCTGAGCTTCTTCGAGATCGACGGACAGCCCTGTAACGGAGTGGGCGCCGCAGCCGGGACGGTGTGGACGTGTTCGGGCACCGATGTGGTCCGTGTCGACGCCGGTTCCGACGATGTGCAAGCCAGATTCCCGGTCACCAAGGCCACCGACCAGGGTCATCTCGTCATCGGTTTCGGCCGGGTATGGGTACTACTCGGTGACGGCAGCTCGTTGCTCGGCATCGACACCGACAGCAACGAGCCGGGCGAGCCGATCGTGCTGCCCGTCCGCGGAACCGACCTCGCGGTCAGCGCTGACCGGATCTAGGTGGTGAGTTCTCTCGAGAACGCAGTCGTGGAGGTCGATCCGGTCTCCAGCGCACTGGTGCGTCGGATTGATGGTCTTCCGGGAGCCCGAGGGGCAGTTGCCGTGCCGGGCGCGTTATGGGTGGGCGGATCGACAGCGAGTTACCGCATCGACGTGACAACCGGCGCCGTGACCGCCACCGTCAATGGAGGGATCGGGTACGTCGGAGCCATCACTGCCGATGACGCGAGTGTCTGGGTACGCAAGGGGGGTGTGACTCTGCAGCACCTCGACGCCACGACCGGCGCCCTGCTGGAGGAGATCTCCGAGTCCATCTCCGCGGACGTCCTCGGTGGGGGCGGGGACGTACTGGTGGCCTTCGGTGCCCTGTGGGTGACCTTCTTCGACGACGCCACCCTGATCCGGATCCCGTTGGGCTAGGGACCTTTGCGGCGGAAGCGCCTGGCGAGCCAGGTGGCACCGGCGACGACGGCCACCATGGCAACCGCGATCAGACCGGCGGTCACTTTGCTCGACGCGGAACCGGTGTCAGCCGGGGCACTCGCCCCGTCGGGCTCGGCCGTAGCGGCGGTATCCGGCCGCGTCTTTTCCGGCTGGGACGTGGCCGGTACGGCGGTGATCAGGCTGTTCAGCCCCTCACTGCCGATGAGCAGGCTGCGCGAATCGGGAGCGAAACTGATCGCCTCCCCCTGAGGCGCGTCCGGCAGGGCAATGACGGCGATCGGGTCTGATTGCAGCGCCCTGGCCACGTCGTTGCCGGCCAGCGTCCAGACATAGGCGTCGGTGTAGGTGCGCAGCGCGATGTGGGTGCCGTCGGCCGCGACAGCTCCACCGGTCACCAGCACTTGACCGGCCCGGCCCACCGGGCCGCCTGGCGTCGCGGTCATGGCGAACTCCAGCTCCGCCACCCTCTCCATGGCGACTTCGGTCGAGGAGTCGAGTGGGCCGGCCGGCCGGTAGACCCCTGAGCGCCCTGACAGCTCCTTGGTCACGATGTACGGCCTGCCATCCGGTGCCAGCAGCAGGGCTTCGGCATCGTGCGGCCCGTCCGGATAGCCGAATCGGAACACCTCCGTGGCACCGCTGTCGGCCTGCGGTTGCGCCGGATCGTAGGCGACAGCGATCAGCGCGATGTTGGCCCGCGACATGCCGTTGTCGCCGATGTCGGCGAACCACACAGTGTTGTCCTGGAAGGCAAGATCCTCGATGTCGCGCGGATCCTGGTCGAACTCGACAACGCCGTCCTGTACCGCGCAGGTGGAGTCCAGCCGGTACATCAGGACCGACGTCGCACCGGGCCGGGGCTCCGGCGCGCTGTCCTCCACGAGGAGCAGGTCCCCGCTGGGCAGGGTGACCAGGCCGGACAGTTCGTCGATCTCCGGATCGGTGATCGTGCATTGGCTGGTGGGCGGGCCGTAGTCGACGGGCGACTCGGCCCCCGCGGGCGCCGCGATCACCAGCAGCCCTAGACAAAGCACAGCGCTGCCCGTCCGGCTTCGACGCACCGCAGCGTGTTGCAGCCTGGAGCGCGTCAGGCAGGTACCGAACTCTTCGGTGTGCGATCGGCTCGAGCGTCCGGGATGCCGGTCCACCTGCCCAACGGCCCGTCGAAGACCACGTGCACCACCCACAGCAGGATCAGGCCCACGGCCGCACCGGTGACCAGGTCGGTGACCCAGTGGAAGTTCAGCAGCAACATGGTCACGGCGGAGGCGATCGGCGAGACGACGAACAGGGTCGCGAACAGGCGCTGCACTCGCGCCGGCAGGCCGTAGTAGACGGCAAGCCAGGTCGCCAGCCCCCACATGAGGACCGCATTGGCCGTGTGCCCGGAGGGGTAGCTCTGCCCGTCGCGGTACAGGAACGATCCTCCGGGGAACGCCGGCGCCGTACGGCCCAGTCCGTACTTGAAGGCGTACACCGTGATCGTCAGCAGGAGGAGCGCGACGACCGTACGCACAAGCGGCTGCAGGGTTCGTCGAGTCCAGCACAGGTAGCCGATCAAGCCGGCCATGACGATCAGGATCAGCGCCCGCTGGCCGCCGATCTGAGTGATCGTCCAACAGATCCCGTACACGATCGGGTTATCGTCCCCGACCTGCCACGGGCCGATTCGTTCGGCGACGAACTCGTCGAACTCGGACAACGGCCCGCCCATGATCAGGTCCATGGTGAGCCAGATCGCCACAGCGAAGGACACCAGGACCAGCATCAGGGACGGTCGTACTGCCAGACCCAGAGGCCGGTCCGTGCGGGGACCGACAGTCACCAGCTCAGGATACCGGCCGTGTGACCCGTTCGTGACCTATCAGCAGCTCAGCGCGCAGCGTGGATCTCGAGCGCAGCGGCAAGTTCCGGGCCGACCCGGGCCGACAACCGGGTGCCGGCTGGCTCGTGCACCTCGGTCAGCACCTCACCGTCGCGATGCAGGCGGGCCACCAGGTCGCCACGGTCGTAGGGCAGGAGTACCTCCACCTGGAACTCTGGCCGGGGCAGCGCCAGCGCCAGCCGATCCCGCAGGACATCCATTCCGTCGCCGGTTCGGGCACTGACCCACAGCGCATCGGGCAGGGCCGCCCGCAGTCGGGTGACCGCCTCAGATGTCATCGCGTCGGTCTTGTTCACGACGATGATCTCGGGTACGTCGAGCGCGTCGATCTCACCGAGCACCTCGTGTACGGCGTTGATCTGGCCGATCGGATCGGCGTCGGATCCGTCGACCACATGCAGGACCAGGTCCGAACCGCTGACTTCCTCGAGGGTGGCCCGGAATGCCTCGATCAGCTGGTGTGGGAGGTGACGCACGAACCCCACGGTGTCGGAGAGGGTGAACTCCCGCCCGTCCTGGGTGCGCGTGCGCCGTACGGTCGGATCCAGGGTGGCAAACAGTGCATCCTGCACTAGTACGCCCGCGCCGGTCAGCGCGTTGAGCAGGCTGGACTTGCCGGCGTTGGTGTACCCGGCGATGGCCACCGACGGGACCTCGTTGCGATCGCGGCTGCGCCGTTGGGTCCTTCGGGTCCCCTCCATGTGCGCCAGTTCACGGCGGAGCTTCGCGATCCGCGAACGGATCCGGCGACGGTCGGTCTCCAGCTTGGTCTCTCCAGGTCCGCGCAGGCCGACACCGCCGCCGGCGCGGCCACCAGCCTGGCGGGACAGACTCTCGCCCCAACCGCGCAGCCGTGGCACCAGGTAGTTGAGTTGGGCGAGTTCCACCTGGGTCTTGCCCTCCCGGCTGCGCGCGTGCTGGGCGAAGATGTCCAGGATCAGGGCGGTCCGGTCGACCACCTTGACCTTGAGCTTCTGCTCGAGGTTGCGAAGCTGGCTCGGCGAGAGCTCGCCGTCGCAGATCACCGTGTCCGCGCCGGTGTGCAGCACCAGCTCGCGAATCTCGGCCACTTTGCCGGAGCCGACGTAGGTCGCCGGATCTGGACGGTCCCGCCGTTGGATGACGCCGTCGAGGACTTCTGAACCAGCGGTCTCGGCCAGCGCGGCAAGTTCGGCCAGGGACCGATCGGCCGCGCCAGCACCGCCCTCGGTCCAGACGCCGACCAGCAGGACCCGCTCCAGGCGGAGTTGCCGGTACTCGACTTCGGTGACATCGGCGAGTTCGGTCGACAGCCCAACGACTCTGCGCAGCGCTGCCCGGTCGGCCAGGTCGCGCTCACCGGTCGACTCGGTTCTCGACGTTGCCCTGGAGGTAGCGGGGTCCGGCGAATCGTCCGGCTCGTCGTCATCGAGACTGAGACCGAGACCGAACCCGCCAGCATCGGGCCCGACCACGCCGTCGGACCGGTCTGGCAGGAGGTCGGCATCGTTGTCGACGTCCGTGGAACTCGAAGTGGCAGGGTGGCTGGCAGCGGTCATGTTCTTCCCAGCCTGACATGACTTGGCACGTCTGGCACGCGGGTTAGCCGGATTCGGGGTGCATCCCTAGATAGACCGACCACCGCGCCCCGCCGGGATCGATCCGACGATGAGCGAATTCGTCCAGCAACTGGTGCAGGCGCAACTGGAGTTCCTCGATCTCGTCAGGTGGCAGCCGAAGCCCGAGTCGAGTGCTCTGCAGCTGCGCCTGGCCGACCGCAGCCACCTCCTCGAGAAAGGCTTCCAACAGGGCATCGGTCTGCCCGGGCGGACGGTCACCCAACTCGACCATCCAGGACAGTCCGGTAGCGCGGTAGGGAACCTCTCGTGCGCCGCGCGAGCCGCGACGGGCCGGCTCTGGAACCAGAAATCCGGTGTCGACGAGCGTACGGACGTGGTGGAGCACCGAGGCCGGGTGCTTGCCCAGCCTGGTGGCGATCGCCTTGTTGGTCAGAGCTTCGGACAAGCACAGTCGCAGGATGCGCAGCCGGGTACCCGAGGCCAGAGCTCGGGCCTGCGCGTCGGTGGCCGGACGCCGTTGGCCTCGGGGAACGTGCCCCTCGTGCACGGACTCGAGCTCGGCCATGCCGCGATTCTACTGCCGACAAGGCTAGTGATTGACATTTCCCAATCACTCATTGAAGCTCGACGGAGCACTCATCGAAGCCGTCCGCGAAACCGGGTCGGCGCAGCCCAATCAGTCGAGGATCTCAGCGAATGACCACGCTCCAACCACCACCCCAGCGCAGCCTGATCCATCATCACGACTTCCGCCAGTTGTGGGCCGCGGAGACGATCAGTCAGATCGGCACGCAGATCACCCAGATCGCGCTGCCCATCCTCGCCGTGATCACGCTGTCGGCCACCGAGTTCGAGATGGGCCTGCTCATTGCCTTGGAGACCCTGGCGTTCCTGGTGATCGGGCTGCCCGCCGGCGCGTGGGTGGACCGGTGGCGACGCAAGCGCGTGCTGGTCGTCAACGATCTCGTCCGTGCCGTAGCACTGGGTTCGCTACCGCTCGCCTACGCCTTCGACATGCTGACCCTCTATCAGCTCTTCGCGGTCGCCCTGGTCACCGGTATCGCGACAGTGTTCTTCGATGTCGCCTATCAGAGCTATCTGCCCTCGATCGTGGACAAGTCCCAGATCGTGGAGGGCAACTCCAAGCTGGCAATCAGCCAATCCGTCGCTCAGGTGGCCGGTCCCGGCGCTGCTGGCCTCCTGATCAAAGTCCTCGGTGCCCCGCTGATGTTCCTCTTCGACGCGGTGAGCTTCCTCGCCTCGGCGTGGTTCATCGGCAGGATTCGACACCAGGAACCGGTCCACGACCGAAGCACCCGGCGCTCGCTGCGGGTCGAGATCGGCGAGGGGCTGAGCTTCGTTCTGCGGCACCCGCTGCTGCGCCGGATAGTGGCGTGCACGGGAACGTCGAACTTCTTCTCGACCGTCACGGCGACCATGTTGGTCCTGTTCATGGTCCGCGAACTCGGTTTCGATTCCGCTCAGATCGGCCTGACGTTCTCCGCCGGTGCCGTCGGTGGATTGATCGGTGCGGCGACGACGACTCGGTTCGCGAAGTATTTCGGGGACGGCCGATCGATTGTGCTGGCCGCTGGGCTGCTGATCCCGTTCGCAGTGCTCGTGCCCCTCTCGGCACTGGGCCTGCCCGGAGTCCTGCTGCCCTTGTCGTGGGCCGGCGTCAGCTACCTCGTCGTGCTCTACAACATCGTGCAGGTCAGCTTCCGCCAGCGGCTGTGTCCAATCCCGCTGCTGGGTCGAATGAACGCTTCGATCCGCTTCCTGGTGTACGGCACCATGCCCCTCGGCGGCCTGGTCGGCGGTGCACTCGGCGCGTGGCTCGGGGTCCTGCCGACCCTGTGGATTGCGGCGCTCGGGTCCATCCTGGCTTTCCTGCCGGTCTTTCTGAGCCCACTGCGGACCATGCGTGATCTACCGGTCGAGTACGACGCCCACCGGGAGCCGGCCGAAGACAGCGAGGTAGGGCGCGTCTGACAGTGAGGATGTGGGCGACGTAGGGCGCGCCTGACCCCATCGGGAGTCCGCTCTCACTCCGGGATGGACGTCCACCAGTCGGGATCGATGTCCCCGGTGGCGACGAAGACGGCCGGACCACTGAGCACGGTGGCGGCGGGCGTGACCGACACCGTCAGTTCCCCGCCGGTTACCTCGACCAGAACCCGGCCGGTGTCCCTCCCGATCCGAGCCAGGACATGGGCGGCGACCGCGCAGGCGCCGGTGCCGCAGGACCTGGTCTCCCCCACCCCGCGTTCGTGCACCCGCATCCGAACCCGCGGCGGGTCACTGTCGGCGGAGCGCAGATTGGCGAACTCGACGTTCACTCCGTCCGGGAACAGCCCGTCATCGACCACTGGCGGGCAGGACAGGTTTATCGTGTCGACAGCAACGTCGGTGAGGCAGACCAGGTGCGGGTTGGTCAGCGACATCTGCTGGCCAGGAAATCTCGCACCCGAGATCTCGGCCACTGACGCCACTCCTGATGTGGCCGGCCCCATGTCGACGGATACCTCGCCGTCGGGGGACATGCTGACCCCCCGTACGCCGCCGCGGGTGGCAAGGTCGAATGCGTCCGCGGTCTCCAGACCGGCGTCACGCAGATACCGGGCGAAGAGCCGGGCGCCGTTCCCGCACATCTCCGAAGCCGACCCGTCGGCATTGCGGTAGTCCATGAACCAGCGGGCCGCTGCGGTGTCCAGGCCTTCGGCTTCGGTGGCTGTGCCGACCGGCAACACCCGCAGCACGCCGTTGGCGCCGATCCCGGCGTGCCGGTCACAAAGCCGCCGTACCTCTTCGGCCGTCAGCGGCGGGACCGGCGCCCTCGGATCCAGCTTCGCGAGATCGGGCAGCAGGATGAAGTCGTTCTCGGTCCCATGTCCCTTGAGAAACCGCGTCACGAGTTGATCGTAGGTGCGTTCAGCGCGTCGACCGTGCGCGCGAGGAGACTCGCATCGCCCGCGTCCAGCCAGTGGATCCGACTCTCCCGGCGAAACCACGACCGTTGCCGGCGTACGAACCGGCGGGTCGCCTGTTGGGTGATCAGCCGCGCCTGGTCGCTGGACAATTCGCCGTCGAGATGACGAAGGACTTGCGCGTACCCGAGCGCGCGGCTGGCCGTCACCCCGTTCCGCAGCCCGACATCGACCAGCCCTTCGACCTCCTGGACCAGGCCGGCTGCCCACATGCGGTCCACTCGGGCAGCCACCCGCTTGTCGAGGGAATCCGGATCGTCGTCGAGACCGATCCAGGCGGCCCGGTAGCGATCCCGCGGCTCAGGCATGGATGCGCGGAAGGGCTGACCGGTCAACGCAATGACCTCGAGAGCTCGAACGATCTTGCGCCCGTTGTGCCGATGGATCACCGCCCCCGCCGCTGGGTCCACGCTGGCTAGTCGCGCATGCAGTGGGATCGAACCGTGGGCAGCAAGCTCGGCCTCCAACTCCGCCCGTACGTTGGGGTCGGTGCTGGGAAAGTCCAGATCATCAAGCGCGGCACGCAGATACAGACCGGAACCGCCCACCATGATCGCCGTGCCGCCGCGATCGAGGATGTCATTCAGGCAGGCCCTCGCTACGCGCTGGTAGGCAGCAACGGTTGCCGTCTCGGTGATGTCGAGGATATCCAGAAGGTGGTGTGGGACACCTCGTTGCTGCTCGGCACTGAGTTTCGCCGTGCCGATGTCCATCCCTCGATACAGCTGCATCGAATCTGCGTTGACCACCTCGCCGCAGATCCTCTCGGCTACCTCGACGGCGAGATCGGACTTCCCGGTCGCGGTCGGTCCGACGATGGCCAGCACGCGCCCACGCGGCTGCCGAACCTCGTCCGCGACGCCCCCAGGTCGGCTCACGACGGCTGCGCCGTGACCCAGCTCGCGACCACACAGAAGACCCCGAACGGCGCATCGGCATAGTGCAGCCGAGGGGTCATCGCCCTGCCCTGCAGGATGGTGCCCGCCTCGTGCCAGGCCACCACCCCGGCTGCCAGGACTCGGTGCGCCGCGCAATCCCGTCACCCATGACCAGCAGCGCCCAGCCACGATCGTCTGCCACTGCCGAGCCAAGCTTCGGTGATCGAGCACCGGCAACCAGGCCGAGCCGCGGACCGGTGAACCCCGCCTCGTCCAGCAGCCAAGCAGCGAGCGGGTGCGCCGAGGGCAACCGAGCCCCGTCCTGGGCGGGTGGGCCGTCGAAGCGTTGGCGTACGGCCACGCCGTCACCCGAAAGCTCCCCGGCGTCGCCGCGCCGGTACACCGTGTCTGCCGATGACGCGTCGTTCGCAGCACCCAGCACGAGCACTCCCTGCGCCCGGGGCCCAAGGATCCGGTAGAGCGCGTCCTTGCAGGCCGACCGCAATGCCGCCACGTTCGCATCTCCGGGCGAACCCAACTCCGGATGCAGCAGTGGCGGCTGGGGACAGAAGGCCGCGGCGACGATCACCGTCTCATTGTCGGACATCGGCTCCGCGCCGCGGGGCGGCCAGCACGCGTCCGTGTGAGAATGCGCCCCATGGCAAGCGAGGAACCTGACCGCCACCGATGGGGACGCGTCGACACCGATGGCACCGTCTATGTCGCCACCGACGGGGGCGAACGGGCGGTCGGCTCCTGGCAGGCCGGGGATGCCGAGAGTGGTCTCGCGCATTTCGCCAGACGCTATGACGATCTCGTGACTGAAGTGGCGTTGCTCGAGCAACGACTGAAGTCCGGTGCCACCAGGCCGGGCCAGGTCATCGCCAAAGCTCGCGAGATCGGTTCAGGTCTCGACACCGCTGCGGTGGTCGGAGATTTGGCCGGGCTGCGCCGGCGTACCGAGGACCTGGTGACCACTGCCCAGGCCGCCCTGGTGGTCGACCAGCAGCGCCGCGACGCCGAACGTGGGCAGGCGGCCGCCCAGAAGGAGGCGCTCTGCGTCGAGGCGGAGAAACTGGCCGCCAGCGACCAGTGGAAGGCGGCCGGCGACCGGTTCAAGGCCATCGCCGAGGAGTGGAAGGCCATCCGAGTCCCCGATCGCAAGACCGGCGATGCGCTCTGGAAACGGTTCGCAGCCGCCCGAGACTCCTTCGGAAAGAACCGCGGTACCCACTTCGCCGAGATGGACCGCCAGCGCGGAGCCGCCAAGGAAAGAAAGGCCGAGCTGGTCCGGGAGGCCGAGAAGCTGTCCGCGTCCACCGACTGGGCTCCCACAGCCAACCGGATGAAAGGCCTGATGACCCAGTGGAAAGCGGCTCCACGCGGCACCCGCGAAGCTGAGGAAGAGCTGTGGACGAAGTTCCGGGCGGCTCAGGACGCCTTCTTCACCGCACGTACCGAAGTCTTCAACAAACAAGACGCGGAGTACGAGGGCAACAAGGCCGGCAAGGAGCAGTTGCTTGCCGAGGCCGAACGGATTGATCCGACCCCGGACCCGCAGGGTGCCCAGACCGCTCTGCGCGGACTGCAGGACCGCTGGGAGAAGATCGGCAAGGTGCCACG
>JACCUM010000469.1 GCA_013811805.1 Geodermatophilaceae bacterium
CAGCGATGATCTCGACTGGGTCGCCCAGGAACTCAACGACAGACCGAGGAAACGACTAGCGTTCAAGAAGCCGATCGAACTCATCGGCGACCTGCTGTTGCGATGACCGCCAGAATCCGCCGATCCCTGACTGGGCGGGCAAGACGAACACGCAGCGAACCCTTTTGCGCGGTAGTACCGGCAGTTGTACCATCGCACTATGGCCTCAGTCGTGAAACGCACGATCTCTGTTCCTGCTGACGTGTTCGCCGCTGTCGAAGCCGAGGTGACGAACCAAGAGTCGCTGTCCACCCTGTTCTCCGAGGGTGCCCGGCTACTCCTGCGTCAACGCGCCGGGGCGCGCGCCATCGCGACATACGAGTCCGAACACGGCCCGATCAGCCAGGACGCGCTGGATGAGGCGGACCGTCTGCTCGACGAGGCTGGACTCGGTTGAGCACGATCGTTTACGACGCCGGGGCACTCATCGCGGCTGAAGATGGTGCTGAGCGGATGTGGGCAATCCACAAGCGCGCTATGGTCCGCGGCGTCCAACCGGTGGTCCCTGCCACGGTGCTGGCGGAGGTCTGGCGCGGCGGCCGAAGACAGCATCGGTTGGGCCAGTTCGTCCTGAGCTGTGAAGTCGAAGGCTTCAGCGACCAGGCCGCAAAGGCCACTGGTGTTCTACTGTCAGTCGTGCCACTCGGCATCGTCGATGCCAGCGTCGTTGAATGCGCACTACGCCGAGCAAGTCCCTGCGTAACGGGCAACCGTCGCCACCTTGTCGAGCTCGCTGGAACCCGTCGCCTCAACATCATCGATATCTGACCCGGATGCGTGAGTAGCCGCCTGGCCGTGTTTCGGGGCTGGGCGGTTTCGCGTTTTGCCTGGTCAGTGGCGTGGCGGTGGGCCCGTTGTCGCGCGGGCTGGGGCGGGTGTCCGGGCCGGGTTGGGCGGGGTGGGGTCAGGCGGCGTCGCCGTGGGCCTGCAGGCTGGTCAGTACGTGGTCCAGGAGGGGGAAGCCTGGGGGTGGGTGGAGCCAGATCGTGCCGTCTCGGGCGTGGCGGACGCGTGCGGGCACGCAGATCAGTTCCCGTCGTAGGCGGGCGATGGTCATTCGACTGCGCCCGAGGATCGGTCCAGCCAGTTCTTGGAGGAAGGCGCTGAGGGTGCAGGTCAGCAGCGCCGCGGCGCACCAGAGGCGATTGACGGTCTTGTCGCCCGAGGGCATGTGCCGTAAGGCGGCGCCGTGCTTGGCGTCGCGGTTCAGGGCCTCGATGTCGGTACGGCGCCGGTACCAGGCCTCCACCTCGGCGGCCTTGGCGGGCGTGGCCACGTCGCGGTTGGTCAGGATGAAGGAGTACAGGTAGACGTGGTCGATCACGCCGTCCAGGGCGAGGGCGAGCTGGTCGGGGTGGATCCGTCGGCGTTTACGGGCGCGTTCGGTGGGTAGGTCGGCGGCTTCCAGGCGGGTGCGGCGCGCCAGGCACGCGACCGGGCAAGCCTTGGCGTCTTTGGCGATGTCGGGGTCTTTGGCCCACGCGTCGGGCAGGTACTCCATGACCGCGACCTGGGTGCCGTCCATCCCGGTCGCCTCGCTCCAGGCGGCCTCGGGCACGGCCTGCACCTGCCGGAGCACGGCGGAGTTGCGCCGGACCCCGATCGCGAACCGCACGCCCATCTGCACGCATGCGCGGGCCAGGTCCACGGCGAAGTACCCGGTGTCGAACCGGGCGTTGATCTCGGCCACGGCCTCGGGCAGCGCGTGCACCGCCCGGGTGAGCCGGTCAACGATCCCGGCGCGGGCGTCCTCGCGCCCGTCGAGCAGGTCGCATGCGAGCGGGACGCCGAGCTCGGCCCAGCACACGATGTCGGCCTGCAACCGGCGCGCCCCGGTGTAAGCGTGCTCGGCTCCCTGCTTCTTGGCCCCGTAGACCTCGATGTCCGTGGCGTCCCCGTCCAGGGTCACCGACCGCAGCAGCTCGGCCCGCCGGACCGGCGCCAGCCGGTCCAGCACCCGCGCGCAGGCCCGCCCGACGGCTTCCTCGATCCCCCAGAACGCGGAATCGGTGAACCGCTTGGCGATCTGCGCCGCCGTCGTGGACGGGACATCCACCGCCGGGCCCAGCGGCTGCCCGGCCGCGTCACCGCGGCGACGGTCCAGCCCGACCAGATGATCCTGCCCCGTCAGCTGCGCGGCAGCCATTGCCACCAACGTCTGCGCACCCGTGACGCCCCGGTCACGCTGCTTGACCTGCCCGATCCCTTCCTCCAGCAGGCCCGACAGCCCGACGATCCGGTCGACCTCATCGACCACCGACAACCCCGCCGCCG
>JACCUM010000472.1 GCA_013811805.1 Geodermatophilaceae bacterium
TGAAGGACTTCTCGGGAGTGGCATCAGCCGGCAGTACCCCGGCTACCTCTTCGAGGATCTCGGCAAGGCCGGACTGGATTTCCTCGGTTGTCGCCATGCGTGGTGATCCCTTCGTTGAGTACTCCGCCCCGGGTCTTTCCCGGTACGGCATTAGTTACAGCTCGGGGCTACGGGCAGATGATGACCTGACCTGCATAGGTCAGCCCCGCTCCGAAGCCGAGGAGCAGAGCGGTGTCTCCGGTCTTGACCTCGCCGCGTTCGATCATGGCCGTCAAGGCCAGCGGGATGGATGCCGACGACGTGTTTCCGGAGGTGACGATGTCGCGCGCGACGGCGATATCGTCTTTGAACTTCAGGGTCTTGACCATCGAGTCCACGATCCGCAAGTTCGCCTGATGGGGCACGAAGGCGTCGATGTCGCCGATGTCGACACCGGCGAGTTCGCAGGCTCGGCGCGCGGAGTCGGCCAGCCTCGTCGTTGCCCAGCGGTACACCGACCGGCCGTCCATCTCCATGTAGGAGAATCGGTCGGCGACCGAGATCGCCCGCGATTTCTCGCCGTCACTGCCCCACACCACCGGGCCGATACCGGGAGTGTCACTGGCTGCCACAACCGCTGCCCCGGCGCCGTCTCCGAAGATGATGCAGGTGCCCCGGTCGTCCTGATCGGTCCAATCGGTGAGCCTTTCTGCGCCGATGACGAGCGCGTATCGCGACGATCCACTGCGGATAGCATCGGCTGCAGCGGACAGGCCGTAGCAGAATCCAGCGCAAGCTGCGTTCAGGTCATAGGCGCCCGGGGTACCGATCGACAGGCGGTGGGCGACCTCCGGGGCAAGGCCGGGGATCGGCGCCGGAGCGGTACAGGTGGCGACGATGACGGTGTCGATGTCCTCCGCGAGTACCCCGCTGTTGGCCAAAGCCTTTCCCGCAGCTGCTACCGACATGTCCACGATCGACTCGTCGGCCCCGGCGAATCGTCGCTCGGAGATCCCTACTCGGGTACGGATCCACTCGTCATCGGTGTCGACGCGTCGGGAGATTTCCTCGTTGGTGACGATCCGCCGCGGACGGTAGTCACCGAAGCCGAGGATCCGCGCTCCGTTGGCACCCGCGCGCAGGTTGAGACTTCCGTTCATGTACGTACTCCTCGCTGGTTCATCGCTGGCTCGTCGGATAGAGCCGGGCGACCGGGTCGCCGGCATCGACCAGATCACCGTCGACGACCAGCCATTCGGCCAGTACGCCGTCGTACCCGGCCGACAGGTGCGCTTCTTCACGACGACTGGTGACGACTCCCAGCGGCGTACCGGCCTCGACGTTCGCGCCCTCGGCGACCTCGGCCAGCCCGACCGTACCCCGCACCGGCGCGACGACCATCCGCCAGTCGGGGCGGTGCTCATCCTCGGTCTTTCCGGACTGCCGGTTCAACATGTCGCGTGCTGCGCCCAGGTCGTCCGGGGTCTTGAGCGCTACCACCGGGACTCCCTTGACTTCCCGTTTGACCAGGCCCGTGAGAACCCCCGCCGGGGGAAGCTCGATGATGCCGCGCACGCCGATGTCACGCATCGCCGCGAGGCAGGCGTCGAAGCGCACCGGTGCGGTGAGCTGGGCAACCAGGCGGCGGACGGTCCCTCGTCCGGTCTCCACTGCGGTCCCGTCGGAATTGGTCAGCAACAATCGGGTGGGGTCGCTCGCCGAGATTCCATCCGAGAAGGCGGCGAGGGCTTCCTGAGCCGGTTGCATGTAGGACGTGTGGAAGGCCCCGGCCACCGAAAGCGGATGCACCCGCGCCTTGGCCGGCGGATCCTCGGCCAGCTTCGCCAGCGCCTCGATTGATCCGGCCGCCACGATCTGCCCCGCTCCATTGCGGTTGGCCGGTGTCAGGCCCAGCTCCTCCAGCCGAGCCAGCACCAGTTCCTCGTTCCCGCCGAGAAGAGCCGACATACCGGTTGGCGTCAGCTTGCAGGCCGCTGCCATCTCCCGCCCGCGGACAGCAGCCAGGGCGATCGCGGCCTCGGGGCTGAGCGCTCCGGCGACGGCAGCCGCCGTGATCTCCCCGACACTGTGCCCGGCGGTCAGCGTTACATCCGCCGGCGCGCCACCGTCAGTACGCAGCAGACCCAACTCCTCGGCCGCGAGCAGCCCGAGAGCAACGACCAGCGGTTGGGTCACCGCGGTGTCTTTGATCTGATCGGCGTCGGCTGTCGTGCCGAGCGCGATGAGATCGATGCCGCAGACAGCGGAGAACCAGCTCATCCGCTCGCGGGCCCCCGCCAGGTCGAGCCAGGGTTCAAGCATCCCAGGACTCTGTGCCCCCTGACCCGGGGCGAGGATGGCCAGCACCGTTACACGATATGCACTACCAGGCAGAAGTTGCGCCCACGGGCAGTACGAATTGCTGCGCGTGGGTCTTGGAGGTTGTCTACAAAGCTCGCCGATGGTGTTCGGCACCGCGACCACTCTCGAGCGCAGCCAGGGTGAGCGCGACCTGCAGAGTCCACGCTCCGCGCGGCGTCGTGGGCGCGATTCCGCTGTCCTGCGCGGCCCGTCGCAGCCGATATCGGACCGTGTTCGGGTGCACGAAGACCTCGCGTGCCGTCGCTTCCAGGCTGCCTCCGTTGCTCAGATAGGCCCGAACCGTCTCCAGCACGACGGGACCAGCTTCGGCAAGTCGTACGGTCATCGCTGTGAGCTCGGCCAGCGCCAGCCGGTCGCCGGCCATCGCTCGCTCAGGAAGCAGGTCGGCAGCGGCCACCGGTCTAGGCGCCTGCGGCCAGGCGGAGGCGACGGCCAGCGCGCTCTGGGCTGCGGCAGCCGAGCCACCGACGTCGCCGAAGGAGGTGACCACCGGTCCGCAGACGACTGGCCCGGGCCCGAACTGCTCGGCCAGGGCGGGTGCATGCTGCATGGGGTCCTCGGTCGAGGCCAGGACCATCACGAGGTCCTGCTCGTGAACACCGGCCAGGACCTTCAGCCCCCGGCGATGACCGGCCCGCACGACTGAGCCGTGCACCTGCTCGCGATCCTGCGCGGGCGCGGCTCCGATCATGACCAACACCTGCCCTGCGCCGGACCAACCGAGGGCGGCGGCCTGACTGGCCAATGTCTGGGCGGTCTCCCCGCGAAGCAGGCTGTCGATGGCAAGGGCCTCCAACCGCGCATCCCAAGCGCCCCGGCTCTCGGCGTAGCTGGCATAGATCTGGGCTGCGGCGAAGGCGATCTCCCTGCTGTATCGCAGGATTCCCTCTCGTAGCTCGCTTTCGGTACCCGGTTCGGCCAGCGACTCGATGCGGGACTCGACGACCCCGACGACGACCCGGATCAGGTCGACTGTCTGCTTGAGGCTGACCACGCGGGCCAGATCACGGGGTGCGGTGCCGAACACTTCGCCGGTCAAGCGGGGCGGCACGTCGCGATTGCGCATCCACTCCACCAGCGAGTCCACTCCGGCCTGCGCGACCAAGGTGACCCATGAGCGCCGGTCCGCGGGCATGGACCGAAACCACGGTAGGAGCTCGTCCATCCGGGAGACGCTCTGCGTGGCCAAGGCGCCGGCCGAGCGCTCCAGCCGACGCAGCGTCGTGACCATCGGCGCTTGCGCTACCCCAGCCAAGATTCGTCCCAGCTTGCGCCTGGCCGCTCGACGCTTACCCCAGCCAACACTCGCCCCAGCTTGCGCGCTCGACCCCCACGACGGGCAGCCTGCCACCGCTTGGTGGCAAGACCCAACCGAGACCTCGCGGGGGCGGGGAACAATGCAGGGATGCGGCCTGTGCTGATCGGTGCGACTGTGCTCGCCGCCATCGTCGCGATTCTCGGCGTCCTGGTGGACCAAGACGTCCGCGGGGTCCTCGAGCTCGATCTGGCCGTCGGCTCCGCGCTGCGCTTCCAAGGGGCAGGAAGCTCCGGTGTGGACGTCCTACAGGTGTTGACCGTTCCAGGATTGTCGGTATTCCGGTTCGTGGTGCTGGCACCGGTCGCCGTCTTCTTCGCCGTACTGGGACGCCTACGAGTCGCTAGCTTCGTTCTGCTGGCCGCGCTCACTGTCGGGCCGCTGACGACTCTGCTCAAGGAGTTGGTGGGACGGGTACGGCCGACCGCAGATGATCCGCTGGTGGCCGCCGACGGGCTGTCTTTTCCGAGTGGGCACTCCTCCGGTGCGGCCACCCTGGCCGGCGTCCTGCTGGTGCTCCTCTGGCCGCTGCTCACGTCCCGTTGGCGGCCGTGGGTGGCAGCCGTATTGACCCTCGCCGCACTCTGTGTGGCCTGGACCCGGATCGCGCTGGGCGTGCACTACCTGTCCGACACCGTGGGTGGGTTGGCACTGGGCACGGCTGTGGTTCTGGTGTCCATGGCCCTCCTCGGCGTCTATCCCGGGGGCCCTGCGCAGCTGCCCGAGCACGGTTGGCCGCGCTTGGCGCGCAAGACCGGCTGATCGGTAGCGGGCATACTCGCGCCGCATGGAGAGCCAACCGAATCTGCTGACCGCGGCCGAACACCTTCAGGACCGCACGCTCGACCTGCGCCGCCGGTTGCATCGGCGCCCCGAACTCGGACTGCAGCTCCCCGAGACGCAGGCCGCGATTATGTCCGAACTCGCGGATCTCGAGCTGGACCTGCGCACCGGGAGCTCGGTCAGTTCGGTGATCGGTGTCCTCGAAGGCGCCCACCCGGGGCCGACGTTCCTGCTTCGCGGCGACATGGACGCCCTTCCGCTGACCGAGGACACCGGCCTGGATTTCAGTTCCGAGATCCCCGGTGCGATGCATGCCTGTGGACATGACACGCATGTCGCGATGCTGGCTGGCGCGGCCCGGCTCCTGGCAGGTCGACGAGCGGAGATCGCCGGACGGGTGCTCTTCATGTTCCAGCCAGGGGAGGAGGGATTCCACGGCGCCCGCTTCATGCTGGAGGAAGGCCTCCTCACGACCGTTGCCGACGCACCGGTCAGTGGTGCGTTCGCGCTGCACATCTCCTCGACCTTCGCCAGCGGGACAGTGCACACCCGCGGCGGGCCCTTCCTGGCCTCCGAGGACCGGATCGAGATCGTCGTGACCGGCCGCGGTGGCCACGCCTCGGCCCCACATCACGCCAACGACCCGATCCCGGCGGCCTGCGAGATAGCACTGGCACTGCAGACGATGGTGACCCGGCGCGTCGACGTCTTCGATCCCGCCGTCGTCACGATCGGGACGATCGCGGCGGGGACGACGCACAACGTCATTCCCCCCACCGCGACGCTGCGCGGCACGATGCGGACTCTCTCGGCGACCTCGCGAGCCGCTGTCCGTGAGCACGTCCGACGCATCGCCGAGGGAATCGCTGTCGCACACGGCCTCGAGGTGCATGTCGAGTTGACGGCTGGGTACCCGGTCACGGTCAACGACGACACCATGGCAACGACCGTGCGCGATGTCGCGAGCCATCTCCTGGACTCAGAACGCGTGCCGCTTATGAACTTTCCAATCATGGGCGCCGAGGACTGGTCGTACGTGCTGGAGAAGGTTCCGGGCGCGATGGCCTTCCTCGGTGCGTGTCCGCCCGGTCTCGAGCCGGAGAACGCCGCGCCGAATCACTCCAACCTGGTGATCTTCGACGAGGCGGCGTTGCCGACTGGAGTGGCGACCTACGCCGCCGTCGCCCTGGACGCCCTCAGCCCGCTGTCCTAATTGGCTCAAGGACCCCTTGTGTCAAACCTATTGGCACAAGGGGTCCTTGAGCCAAAGCGGGGGGAGGGGTTACTCGCCGCCGCCTTCCTCGGAGAAGACGTTCTTGGCCGCCCGTGGATCCTCGAGGTGGTATTTGTCGATCGCCTGTCCGACCACCTCGGCCGGAACCTCGTCCCGGGCCACCAGCGAAGCCAGGACCCGGACGGCGATGGACTCGGCGTCGACGCGGAAGTGCCGACGCAGGGCCGGACGGGTATCGGACAACCCGAACCCATCGGTGCCCAAGGAGGCATATCTGCCCGGCTGCCCGGCGAGGTAGGGCGCGAGCAGATCCGGTACGGCCCGCATCCAGTCCGACACGGCAACGATCGGGCCGGGAGCCTCACCCAGCCGCTCGATGAGGTACGGCGTCCGAGGCCTCTCGTTGGGATGCAACAGGTTCCAGTCCTCGATCTCCTGCGCTTCGCGACGCAACTCCGTCCATGAGGTGACCGACCACACGTCGGCCGAGACGTTCCAGTGCTCCTGCAGCAGAGCCTGCGCGCGCATTCCCCATGGGACACCCACCCCGGAGGCGAGGATCTGCGCCCGCGGACCGGAACCGTCTCGCGGCGCAGGGGCGTACAGATGCATTCCGGCCAGGATGCCCTCGACGTCGACGTTGTCCGGCTCTGCCGGTTGGACGTACGGCTCGTTGTACAGCGTCAGGTAGTAGAAGACGTCCGGCGAACGACCGGACGGGTCGTCACCGGTCATCCGGACCAGACCGTCCCGGACGATGTGCCCCAGTTCGAAGCCGAAAGCGGGGTCGTAGGACACGACCGCCGGGTTCGTGGCCGCGATCAGCATGGAGTGGCCGTCCTCGTGCTGAAGTCCCTCACCATTCAGCGTCGTACGACCGGCAGTAGCGCCCAGGAGGAAACCGCGCGACATCTGGTCAGCCGCGGCCCAGAAGCCGTCGCCGGTCCGCTGGAACCCGAACATCGAGTAAAAGATGTAGATCGGGATCATCGCCTCGCCGTGCGTGGCATACGCCGACCCAGCGGCAGTGAACGACGCCGTCGACCCCGCCTCGTTGATGCCCTCGTGCAGGATCTGGCCGGTCACGGACTCCTTGTAGGACAGCATCAGGTCCTGGTCGACCGAGGTGTAGGTCTGGCCGTGCGGTGAATAGATCTTCTGCACCGGGAACAGCGAATCCATCCCGAACGTACGTGCTTCGTCGGGAATGATCGGCACGAAACGCGGGCCCATCTCCTTGTCCTTGAGCAGGTCGCGGAAGAGCCGGACAAAGGCCATCGTCGTGGCGACCGGCTGCTTTCCCGAGCCACGGCGCACTGCGTCATAGGCCTGATCTCCAGGTTGGGCCAAGGGCTTTGCGGTGAGCATCCGGCGCGGCATGGCTCCACCCAGCCGGCGACGTCGCTCAGCCATGTAGCGGAGCTCTTCGGAATCAGCCGCCGGTTTGAAGTACGGTGGGAGCTTCTCGTCGAGTGCGCTGTCCGGTATGTCCAGGTAGAGCCGGTCCCGCAGGCCCTTGAGGTCATCGAGGGTCAGCTTCTTCATCTGATGCGTGGAATTGCGGCCCTCGAAGTGACTACCAAGCGTCCAGCCCTTGATCGTCTTGGCCAGGATCACGGTGGGCTGGCCGGTGTGCCGAACGGCTGCCTGGAAGGCGGCGTACACCTTGCGGTAGTCATGGCCACCGCGCTTGAGGGCCCAGATCTCGTCGTCGGTCATCCCGGCGACCATCGCGGCCGTACGAGGGTCACGGCCGAAGAAGTGGTCGCGCACGAACCTGCCGTTGTTGGCCTTGTACGTCTGGTAGTCCCCGTCGGGTGTGGCATTCATGACGTTGACCAGCGCGCCGTCGATGTCCTTGGCCAACAAGGCATCCCACTCCCGCCCCCAGATGACCTTGATGACGTTCCAGCCGGCGCCGCGGAAGAATGACTCCAATTCCTGGATGATCTTCCCGTTCCCGCGAACCGGGCCGTCCAGGCGCTGCAGGTTGCAGTTGATGACGAAGGTCAGGTTGTCGAGCTCCTCGCGAGCGGCGATCCCGATGGCCCCCAAGGACTCCGGCTCGTCCATCTCACCATCACCGAGGAAGGCCCAGACGCGTTGGTCGGAGGTGTCCTTGATCCCGCGGTGGTGCAGGTAGCGGTCGAACCGGGCCTGGTAGATGGCATTCAGCGGTCCGAGACCCATCGACACCGTGGGGAACTCCCAGAACTCCGGCATCAAACGGGGATGCGGATAGGAGGGCAGGCCGCCACCGGGATGGGACAGCTCCTGGCGGAACCCGTCGAGTTGACTGTCGGTCAGCCGGCCCTCGAGATAGGCACGGGCATAGATTCCGGGAGAGGCGTGCCCCTGGAAGTACACGTGGTCCCCGCCACCGGGATGTTCCCGGCCGCGGAAGAAGTGGTTGAAGCCGACCTCGTACAGGGCCGCGCTGGAGGCGTAGGTCGAGATGTGGCCGCCGACGCCGATACCGGGGCGCTGCGCACGGTGCACCATGATCGCGGCGTTCCAGCGCAGGTAAGCGCGGATCCGCCGCTCGATGTGCTCGTCGCCCGGGAAGTCCGGTTCCCGTTCCGGCGGGATGGTGTTGATGTAGTCGGTGCTGCGCAGGGCCGGAACCCCGACCTGGCGCTCCCGCGCCCGTTCGAGCAGCCGCAGCAGGAGATAGCGAGCCCGCTCGCGCCCGGCGCTCCCGACTACCGCGTCCAGGGACTCCAACCACTCACCGGTCTCGTCCGGGTCGATATCAGGCACCTGACTGGGCAGTCCATCAGTGATGACTGGGGCCCCGGGAGAGGCTGCCGTGCGCTGTGCGTCGGGATCTCCGCCGTCTGATCGCGTCATGCCTCCATCGTGGTGGGTACGGCGCTCTCGTGCCACATCGACCCATCGCTTTACCGACACCGGCGTCGCTTCGGATCATCTCGGGCATGCCTTAGGCTGCTCTTGATTACGTCATAAGGTTTTGCCTGTGACCTCGGCCAGCGGAAGGACTGATGGTGCGGCTCCGGATGCTCCTCGGCGCCGTCGTGTGGGGCACAGCTCTCCTCGCGGTCGGCGCCTGCACCAGCAGCGTCGCCGGGACGGCGACTTACGGTGGTCCGACGCAGACCAGCGAACAGAGCACAGCGGAAACCACCGCGGAGCCCACCGAGGAATCGCCTTCCGGCAACCCGGACGAACTGTTGGCTTGCGTCACGGCCGGGTTGTCCTACATCAGTGCCAACGACAACTTCGTTGCCTGGGCAGAGGCGACCAACACCGGCGCCCCGACGCCGCTGACCCGCGAGAGTGTCGCGGGCGACTTCGATTCCGCCATCGCTTCGGTGCAAACCCTGCTGGACCCGCTACCCCCGGGCGCGATACGTGATGCGGTCCAGGCCGCCCAGAACGCCGCCGGTGGACTGCGTGACGGCCTGCGCGCAGGCGCGCCCGTGGACAACAGCGGTTTGATCGCAGCGGTGGATGCCATGGCGACGGCCTGCGAGTTGTGATGTTGTCTGCTCCACACAGGCTCACGCGGATTGGTTGACATGGCTGGCGAACAGAGCGCCAACTCTTTGGCGGCCCGGCTCGGGATCAAGCCGGGCATGGTTGTGCAGGAATGGGGCTACGACGAGGACGTCGACGACGATCTGCGCGGCTCCGTCGAGGATGCCTGTGGCGGTGAATTGGTCGACGAGGACTCCGACGAGGTGGTCGATGTCGCGCTGCTCTGGTTCCGCGACACCGACGGCGACCTGATCGATGCGCTGGTGGACGCGGGTACGTCGTTGGCCGACAGCGGCGTCATCTGGCTGCTCAGTCCCAAGTCCGGTCGCCCGGGCCACGTGGCGCCCAGTGACGTGACCGAGGCCGCGCCCACGGCCGGGCTGTCCCAGACCAGCAGCATCAGCGCCGCACCGGACTGGTCGGGCACCAGACTCGTCGCTCCCAAGACCGCTCGCTCGCGCCGTTGAGCCGCCCCAGACCGGAGTCAACGCCACCCGAGGTCGGCACCGTAGCCCCGGATTTCACTCTGCGGAACCAGAACAACTCCGACGTGACGCTGTCCGCCTTCCAGGGCAAGGCGCCTGCCTTGCTGATCTTCTACCCGTTCGCCTTCAGCCGGATCTGCACCGGAGAACTGCGCGAGCTACGCGGCGGGCTGGCCACCTACACCGCCGCGGGCGTCGAGGTCGTGGCGATCAGCACCGATCCGACCTACGCGCTCAAGGCCTATGCCGAAGCCGAGGGCTACCGGTTCACCCTGCTGTCGGACTTCTGGCCGCATGGGGCCGTCGCCCAGGCCTACGGCGTGTTCAACGACAAGGCCGGCATGGCCGTGCGTGGCACCTTCCTGGTCGACATCGCCGGAACCGTGGCCTTCGCCGAGGTCAACGGCCCCGGTCAGGCTCGCGATCAATCGGCCTGGAGACGGGCCGCCGAGGCGGCCAACCAGACGGCATAGTCTGTCCCGGCCGTT
>JACCUM010000498.1 GCA_013811805.1 Geodermatophilaceae bacterium
CCGGGTGTGCAGATTCTCGCCGGGCACACGCCGACTCCCGAAGACATCACTCTGGCCCACCTGGCCAGCTGTTCCAGGCCATCGCCGGCACCTCCATGTCCTCCCCGCATGTCGCCGGCTCCGCTGCGCTCTTGGTGGCCCTGCACCCGGACTGGACGCCGGGACAGATCAAGTCGGCTCTCATGACTACGGCGACGACGGCGGTGGTCAAGGAAGACACGACCACGCCGGCGGACCCGTTCGACTTCGGTGCGGGCCGGATCGATCTGACTCGCGCCGGTGACCCGGGTCTGACCTTCTATGAGAGAGCGCGCGTTCACTCGCTCGGCCACTGACGTAACGAGCCGCATCGACCTCAACATCCCCTCGGTGAATGCACCGTTGGTTCCCGGGCCTGAGGGACACGTGATGCGCAAGGACCCCTCCCGCCATAGTGGCCGGGAGGGGTCCTCGCGTTGTGGTTGCTGGGCTTCTGGCTAGCCGATGTCGGTCCGACGGCGGCGACTGGCCATCACCAGCGAGGAACCGACCAGCAGCAGCGCTCCGCCGGCCAGGCCGATCGGAACGACGTTGTCAGCACCGGTCGCCGGCAGTTCCGGCTTCGGTGGGGTCGGGCCGGGGCCAGGGCCAGGACCGGGGCCAGGACCGGGGCCGGGACCGCCGCCTGACGCTGCGGTCACCGTGACGGTCACCGTGGCCGAGTCCGTGCGTGGCTGACCCGCGTCGATCGTCACGATCGTGTAGCTGAAGGTGTCTGTGCCCACGAACCCATCGGCCGGCTTGTAGCCGAACGTGCCGTCCGCGTTGACGACCGCAGTCCCGTTGGTGGGGGGCGTGGACAGTGCCGCGGTCACATTTTGCGGGCTGGCCGGCGTCGAGTTGGTCTGATCGCAGTCGTTGACCAGCAGGTCACCGGTAACCGCCTTGTCACGCTTGGTGCTGACGGCGTCGTCAACTGCATGGACACCGGTCAGCGCCGAACCGATGGCGATGGAGACCGTTGCCGTGTCGCTGCTCGCCGGTTCTACGATGTCGCCCTCGAGGCTTCCGATCAGCGTGTATTCGAAGGTGTCGATGACGCCGGTGCATGCCGGTGCCGAGGCCAGAAGTGCCTGGTACCCAGCGGGATCGACCGCTGGATCAATCGTCGTCGTGTACTCCGCGTCGCCGGTCTCCGGGTTGATGACGAGGATCCCGTTTGCCCCCTGTTGACCGGCTGGGTCCACCGATGCCGGATCGAACAGGCAGTTGTTCGTAGGCGCGCTACTGCAGTCGGCCGGAAGTCCGTCCTGCCCGGTGTCGTTGGCCAGTACGGAGAAGAGCACCGTGCCGGCGGTGTTGAGCGGCGCGGCGACGTCGTCGACTGCGTCCAGTGGGGGAAGGGCGGAGGCCGAACCTGCGCTGAGTACCACCAGCGCAACAGCCCCGGCCGCGGCCAAGCCCAGGTGAGCGATTCTCCGCGGGCCGGTGATCGTCCCGGAGTGGATAACTGTCATAGCGCAGTGAATGCCCTTTCTCGGACCGTTTGCGACGCCATTGCCGCACTGGGATATGGACGCACGCAGCCGCACTGCGGTCCGTTGCGCACCCTAGCGGGTTTCCCGGCCGCGTCCAGCGTCCAGCAGCGAGAGAATGTATTCCCGATACTTGCTCGGTTCGGTCCTGTCTTGGTAGACAGTCCCAGTCACGGCGTAACGCTGTGCGACTCGCGAGAAGGGTTGCGCTCGGCAGCGGTGCCGAGAGCAGGTCAGCACCCCTGACCAAGACCCAGAGCCCTCGCGCAGGGGTGGACATGAATCGGCAGGTCGGTCGTACAGGTGTCCGCGCTCGAGTGGGCGTGCGCATAGCAATCGTGAGTGCAGCATCAGCGTTGGTTCTCTCCGGCTTGTCGGGAACCTCGTTCGCCGAGTCCGCGAGCCCAGACGGCCCCTCCGGACCGAATGTCACGCTGACCGACGCCCAGCAGCAGGAACTCCGGGACGCCGCACTGACCGCGCGGGCTTCCAGCTTGCCCGCCAGCGGTCCGATGGCCTTCTTGCTGGAGCTTGAGTCTGCCTCGACCGGGCAGGTGTTCGCCGACAACCTGTCACAGGGTCAAGTCGCTGCTGCGGCCGCCGCACGTGCCGCCGTCGGTGCGATCGCAGCCCTGAGAGACCGCGTCCTCGCAGCCCTCCCCCAGGCCGCCCCGCAGTTCACCGAGCTCTACCGAACTCAGGCCGCCGTCGCGGCAGTGGCGATCGAGACCGACGTCCGCAACTACGGCGCGCTGAGCGGCCTGCCCGGCGTGCGGGCGGTCTACCCGATCTCGACCAAGCAGATCGACAACGCCGGCGCAGCCCAACTGACCCGCGCCGCACAGGTGTGGTCGACCCTCGGCAATACCGGTGAGGGTGTGTCGGTCGGCATCATCGACACCGGAATCGACTACGTACACACCGACTTCGGTGGAGCCGGAACGCCTCGGGCCTACCGCTCTCAGTCCGACGCAGTCACCCCGCCGGCCAGCCTCTACCCGACTGAGAAGGTCGTCGGCGGATACGACTTCGTGGGCGACGCCTACAACGCGGACTCCAGCTCCGAGGGGTATTCGCCGGTTCGTCGGCCGGACAACAACCCGATGGACTGCAACGGACACGGATCGCATGTGGCCGGCAGTGCTGCCGGGTACGGCGTCAACGCCGACGGCACCACCTACCGCGGGTCGTACGACGCAAAAATTCCGCTGGACACGATGCGGATCGGCCCCGGCATGGCGCCCGAAGCACAGCTCTACGCGCTTCGGGTCTTTGGCTGCGACGGATCGACCAATGCGACGGCGCTGGCCATTGAATGGGCGATCGACCCCAATGGGGACGGCGTCACCGACGACCACCTCGACGTGGTGAACCTCTCTCTTGGCTCGGACTACGGCCTGGCCGACGACGGTGACACCGTGGTCGTCAACCGCGCAGCCGAACTGGGTGTCTCGATGGTTCTCTCGGCGGGCAACGCCGGTGACACCTTCGACGTCGGCGGTTCCCCGGGCAACGCGCCGCGGGCGATCACCGTTGCGGCAACAAACGACGGCTTCGGCGTCTTCGACGGCTGGCGCATCCCGAACAAGCCGGAGCTCTTCGAGCCCGACATCCGTCCGGGCCTGCGCTCGGTTGCCTACCTCACCCCCACGCCCACCGGGGTGCAGGGCGAACTGGCGCTTCCGATCGCGACCGACGACGAGACTGCCTGCACACCGTTGCAGGGCAACTACACCGGCAAGTTCCTGATCATCGACGCTGCTGGCTTTGCCTGCGGCTCGGTGACCAAGAGTGGTAATGCCGCCGCGGCCGGAGCCACCGGATTCGTGATCGTCTCCGACGACGACCTGTTGGAGACCGGTATCACCGGTAGCGCCGTCATCCCCGGCATCTTGGTTACCAACAGCGATGGTGAGGTGCTGAAGGATCAGGTCGCTAGCGGCGAAGAACTGATCATCGAGTTCGGGGACAACCTCAAGGACGCGGCGCGCTACATCCGGCCGGACCAGGAGGACCTGCTCGCATCGTTCAGTTCGCGCGGTGTGCGCCAGGCCAATGGTGTCAAGCCCGACGTCGCGGCACCTGGTGTCACGACCTATTCGGCGGCCACCGGAACCGGTAACCAGGGTGTGACCATCTCGGGTACCTCGATGGCCAGCCCGACGACGGCCGGCGTGGTTGCCTTGATCCGCGCTGCACATCCGACTTGGACGACCGAGGAGGTCAAGGCGGCGGTCATGAACACCGCCAACGAGGACGTCTACACCGGCGAGAACCGGACCGGCGACATCTACGCCCCCAACCGGGTCGGAGCCGGCCGGATCGATGCCCTGGATGCGCTGACCACCAACGTGGTGGCCTACGTCCAGGACGCCGAGGGTGTGGTGAGCGCCTCCTTCGGGGTCATCGAGGCGACCAACAACACCACGACGTTGACGCGCACGATCCGGGTGGTCAACAAGGGAACGACCGCCCAGACCTTCGGAGTCAAGTACGAGCCGATCACCCAGCAACCGGGTGTGTCGTACAAACTGAGCAGGAGCTCGGTCACTGTGGGTCCGGGCGGTTCCACGACGGTCGTCGTGACGATCACGGTCAACCGGTCCCAGCTGCGTAAGACGCTGGACCCGACGATGAGCGCAACTCAGGAAGACACACTCATCGGCTTCGGAGAGCTGCCGCGGCAGTTCGTCGCCGATGCCAGCGGGCGGGTCGTGTTGACCGCCAGTGCGTCTGGCTCCACGCAGCCCAAGCTGCGGATTCCAGTGCACGCCAACGCCAAGCCGGCTTCGACGCTGAAGCAGTCGTTGTCGCCCTTCAGCGGCAGCAATGCGACGCTGACGTTGTCCGGCCGGGGGGTTCGCAACGGGACGCTTGGCGCACCGAACGCCTACGTGTCGCTGTCCAGCGCCTTCGAGCAATTGGGCACCAGCCCACCGATGGCGAAATGCTCGCGGACGGTCAACGTCAACTGCTACCAGTCCGACCTCGAGCGATCGGTGGACCTCAAGTCGATCGGTGTCGCGACTGATGCACCGTTCACCGGGACCACACAGCAACCGTTGGCCAACAGCTACCTCTACTTCGGGGTGGCCGCACACGGCAAATTCACCACACCGGATGCGGTGATCTATTACTCCGTGTTCATCGACGGGAACGGCGACGGAGTCCCGGACTACGAGTTGTTCACCCAGCGTCTGTACAACGGAGCTGACCCGATCGACGTCGTGCTCGTGCTCGGTGCTTACCTCACCGGCCCGAATGCCGGGTTCCTGATGGAGACCCCGGATGGGAATCTCGCGGCCGAGTTCCTGAACGGCGCACCGGGCAATGTCGATACGAACTTCTTCGACAACGACACCGTCATCATGCCGTTCCCGATCTCGTCGATGCCGCTGCTCACCAAGACGAACTCCCGGTTCACCTTCGGTGTCCAGGCCACCTCGTTCGGGTACGGCACGATCGACACCGTCGGTACGACACCGTTCGGGGGGAGTGTCGCCGGCGGGATGTCGTTCAACGCCCGAACACCCGGCCTGGCGTTCTCCTCCGGTGGAGAGGTCGCACAGCTCGTCGCATCCGGGGCGGGTACGACGATCGATGTCCGGCGCAATCAGACCGAGTTGGCTGCCGACCGTGCGGTGGGGGGGCCCAAGGGCATCCTGGTCATCCACTCGCACAACTCGACAGCCGCCGGGCGGGCTCAGACGGTCGCGATACCTGGGGTGACCTAGGCCGGAAGTGACCCAGGACGGCAAGGCACTTCGCCTGACGGCCCGTCAACGGCCCTCGAACCGAGCACCGGTTCGAGGGCCGTTCGGCGTCTCCTAGGCTGTGCTGCATGCAGATCGCGGTCATCGGTGGCGACGGAATCGGACCGGAGGTCACCGCCGAGGCCCTGAAGGTCTTGGCGGCTGCAGTCCCAGAGCTGCGGGCCACGCACTTCGATCTCGGGGCGACGCGGTGGAGCCGCACCGGAGAATTGCTGTCGGACTCCGTGCTCGAGGACCTCCGTGCCCACGATGCGATCCTGTTGGGGGCCATCGGTGATCCGAGCATTCCAAGTGGGGTCCTGGAACGTGGGCTGTTGTTGCGGTTGCGCTTCGCTCTGGACCACCACGTCAATCTGCGACCGGTGCGGCTGCTACCCGGGGTGATCGGGCCGCTGAGGGGCAATCCGGTGATCGACATGGTTGTGGCGCGAGAGGGCACAGAAGGCCCGTACACCGGCAACGGCGGGGTCATGCGGGGCGGCACTCCGTACGAGATCGCCACCGAGGTCAGTGTGAATACGGCGTACGGCGTACAGCGGGTCGTCCGTGACGCCTTCGAACGCGCCCTCGCCCGTCCGCGACGGCACCTGACCCTGGTCCACAAGACGAATGTGCTGACTCACGCGGGGTCGTTGTGGTCCCGCACTGCGACGGAGGTCAGCCAGGACTTTCCGGACGTCACGCTGGCCTACCAGCACGCAGACGCAGCGACCATGTTCTTCGTGACCGACCCGGGACGCTTCGACGTGGTGGTCACCGACAACCTGTTCGGTGACATCCTGACCGACCTCGGCGCGGCCATCACCGGCGGAATCGGTCTCGCGGCCAGTGCGAATCTGGACATGACCCGGCAGAACCCGAGCATGTTCGAGCCGGTGCATGGGTCGGCACCCGACATCGCGGGCACCGGCACGGCCGACCCGACCGCGGCCATCCTGTCGGCCGCGCTGATGCTCGATCATCTGGGTTGCTCGGACGCGGCCAAGCGCGTCGAGGCGGCCGTGGCTCACGACGTGGCGACCCGCGATCCGGCCGAGCCGGCAAGCACCGCCGGGATCGGCGACCGGATCGCCGCAACGGTCAGTGTGGACCGGGCCAGTTCGCCGGCTGGGTAGCGAACCGGACCTTTGCCGCAGTCCTCGCACCTGGTTTACTTCTCGGTGATGCCAAGCCTGCTGGTCATTATCAGCTAGCGCGCCCGCCTGTCCGGCCTGCGCGCAGACCTCCCGTGCCAACGGGGGGTCTTTTTTCTTGCCCGCGCGCACCAGCCGGCCCGTCTTTGCACCACCCGCGCACCACTGAAAGAGAGGATCCGCGATCATGAGCCCACCATCCCCGCCTCGTCAGCCCCAGACCTTGCCCGACGACTCATTCCACGTCTTCGACACGACGCTGCGCGACGGCGCGCAGCGCGAGGGCATCACCTACTCGGTCAACGACAAACTGGCTGTGGCTCGACTTCTCGACGACGTCGGTGTCGGCTTCATTGAAGGTGGCTGGCCGGGCGCGATGCCCAAGGACACCGAGTTCTTCGACCGTGCCCACGACGAGCTGGATCTTCGCCACGCGCAACTGGTTGCCTTCGGGTCGACGCGCAAGGCTGCGGTGGACGTACGCACTGACAAGCAGGTCCAGGCGCTGCTCGCCGCCAACACCCCCGTTGTGTGCCTGGTGGCCAAGTCCGACATACGGCACGTCAAGCGCGCGTTGCGGACCACTCTCGAGGAGAACCTCGCGATGGTCCGTGACACCGTTGAGTACCTGGTCGGGGAGGGCCGCCGGGTCTTCCTCGACTGTGAGCACTTCTTCGACGGGTACGCCGTCGATCCGGACTACGGACTCCGAGTTCTGGACGCGGCTTTTCGCGGCGGCGCCGACGTCGGCGTCCTGTGTGACACCAACGGTGGTTCGTTGCCGATGGGGCTCGGTCGGATCGTTGCTGACATCAAGCAGCGCGGCGGGTTTCGCCTCGGCATCCACTGTCAGGACGACACCTGGTGCGCGGTGGCCAACACCCTCGCCGCGGTGGAGGCCGGGGTCACCCACGTACAGGGCACAGCCAACGGGTACGGCGAACGTGCCGGAAACGCCGATACCTTCGCCATCATCGCCGGGTTGGTGACGAAGATGAATCGCCCCGTCGTACCGCCGGAATGCCTCACCGAACTGGTCCGGGTCTCGCACGCCATCGCCGAGCTCGCCAACATCGCCCCGAACACCCATCAGCCCTATGTCGGATCCTCGGCCTTCGCCCACAAGGCCGGACTGCACGCCAGCGCCATCAAGGTCTCACCGAAGCTGTACAACCACCTCGATCCCGAGGTCGTCGGCAACGACATGCGGATCCTGGTGACCGAGATGGCCGGCCGGGCCAGCATCGAACTCAAGGGCAAGGAACTCGGCGTCGACCTCGAGGGGTACGGCGATGCGGTCGGCCGGGTGGTCGACCGGGTCAAAGTCCTGGAGGCCGAGGGCTGGTCATTCGAGGCCGCGGACGCCTCCTTCGAGCTGCTGCTGCGCTCCGAAATGGGCGCCGAGATGGGCTCGGGGCTGGATGGCGTCGTCGGCCCGATCTTCGAGTTGGAGTCCTATCGGGTCATCGTCGAGCACCGTCCGAACTCGGATGTGGGAAACGGCTCGGTGATAAGCGAGGCGACAGTGAAGCTGTTCGTGAACGGAGAGCGGATCATCGCCACCCGGGAAGGAAATGGTCCGGTAAACGCATTGGACTCGGCTCTGCGTTCCGCGCTCACCCAGCCCTACCCGCAGCTGGCCCACCTAGAACTGGCGGACTACAAGGTGCGCATCCTGGAAGGCAAGCTCGGCACGGATGCGGTGACCCGGGTCCTGATCGAGACCACCGACGGGACCTCCGCGTGGACCACGGTCGGCGTACACGGCAACGTGATCGAGGCGTCCTGGCACGCACTCGTCGACGCACTCACCTTCGGTCTGCGGCACCGAGCCGGATCGCTCCCGTCGGGCTGAAGGACCCCTTGTGTCAAACCTATTGGCACAAGGACCCCTTGTGCCAAAACCGGAAGGTGCGGTTCGGGGGTGGGTAGATTGGATGGCGATGCGTATCGTCCGGTTCGCCCATCCTCAGGGAATGTCGTTCGGCACAGTCGAGTCCGACGGCAATCTCGCCCAGATCGAAGGGCACCCGTTCGGCTCCATCGTCTACACCGGTGCCCGCTTCGATCCCGGTGATGTCCGGCTGCTCTCACCCATCCTGCCCAGCAAGGTGATCGGCGTGGGCCGCAACTACGCCGAGCATGCCGCCGAGTTGGGCGGTGAGGTCCCGACCGAGCCGATGATCTTCCTCAAGCCGTCGACGTCGGTGATCGGCCCGGGGGATGTCATCCGGCTGACCGAGCTGTCCGACAATGTCCACCACGAAGCGGAACTAGCCGTCGTCATCGGGGCGAGCGGAGCGCGGCGGGTGACCGAGAGCACCGCCATGGACAGCGTCTTCGGGTACACCTGCGGCAACGATGTGACCGCGAGAGACCTGCAGAAAAAGGATGTGCAGTTCACCCGCGCCAAGGGCTTTGACTCCTTCTGCCCGATCGGACCGTGGATCGACACCGAATTCGACCCCGACGATGTCGAGGTGCGCTGCGAGGTCGACGGGGAGGTTCGCCAGAGCGGCCGGACCAGCGAGCTGATCTTCTCGATCCCGAGGATCATCGCGTTCGTCTCCGAGGTGATGACGTTGCTTCCGGGCGACGTCATCCTCACCGGAACACCGGCCGGGGTCGGGCCGATCTTTGGCGGGCAACGGGTCGACGTCATCATCGAGAATCTGGGCACGCTGCCCAATCCTGTTGTGGGGCCGAACGGTCTGACTCCGGCTCCGACCGGAGGGCAAGGAGGATGAGCGGTCCGGTCGGCACCGGCGTACGGGTGCGGTTCTGCCCGTCGCCGACCGGCATGGTGCACGTCGGCCTGATCCGTACCGCGTTGTTCAACTGGGCCTACGCCCGCCACCACGGCGGGACGTTCGTCTTCCGGATCGAGGACACCGACGCGAGCCGGGACACCGAAGGCTCCTACCACCACCTGCTGGACAGCCTGCGGTGGCTCGGATTGGACTGGGACGAAGGGCCCGAGGTCGGCGGACCGCATGCACCGTACCGGCAGTCCGAGCGGGACGGCATCTATGCCGGCATCGCGGCAAAGCTGCTCGCCTCCGGAGCGGCCTACGAGTCGTACTCGAACGCCGGCGAGATCGAGGCGCGGCACCGTGCGGCCGGGCGTGACCCGAAGCTGGGCTATGACAACGTCGATCGTGAGCTGTCCTCCGAGCAGGTGGCTGCCTTTCGAGCCAAAGGCCGAGCCCCGGTCATCCGACTGCGGATGCCCGATCACGACATCGTCTGGAACGACCTTGTCCGTGGTGAGATCCGGTTCGCCGCGGGCGCGGTGCCGGACTTCGTCATCGTGCGCGCCAACGGAATTCCGCTCTACCCCTTCGTGAATCCCGTCGACGATGCGCTGATGGAGATCACCGACGTGCTGCGCGGAGAAGACCTGCTGCCCTCCACCCCGCGACAGCTCGCTCTCTACGAGGCGCTGAATGGGATCGGCGTCGGCTCGGGGGCTCCACGCTTCGGTCATCTGCCCTACGTGACCGGGGAGGGCAGCAAGAAGATGTCGAAGCGCGACCCGCAGTCCTCTTTGGACGTCTACCGCGAGCGTGGCTTCCTTCCTGAGGGCCTGCTGAATTACCTTGCGCTGCTTGGTTGGTCGATCGCTGACGACCGCGACATCTTCTCGATGGCTGAGATGGTCACCGCCTTCGACATCGACAAGGTCAGCCCCAACCCGGCCCGGTTCGATGTCCGCAAGGCCGAGGCCATCAATGCGACTCATCTTCGGGCCCTCGACCCAGAAGATTTCCTGGTCCGGGTGCGGCCGTATCTGGTTCAGGCGGGGCTGATCAGCGATCCACCGCTAGCCGAACAGCAGACAGTGCTGCGCCGCGCTGCGCCGCTGGTCCAGGAGCGCATGAATGTGCTTTCGGAGGCCGCGGGTCTGCTTGCGTTCCTCTTCACCGCCGAGGAAGAGTTCGCTGTGGAACCGGACAGTGCGGACAAGATTCTCGACGAATCCTCGGGTCCAATCCTCACCGCTGCCGTCGATGCGCTCGGCGCGCTACCGGTGTGGGTCGCTGCTGACATCGAAACCGCGCTCAAGTCCTCACTGGTCGACGAACTGGGGATCAAGCCTCGCAAGGCATTTGCCCCGATCCGGGTTGCGGTGTGTGGCCGTACTGTTTCTCCGCCGTTGTACGAATCCCTCGAGCTACTCGGCCGTGAGCGGTCCCTGCACCGCCTGAACGCCGCAGCTGAGTCGGTGACCTGAGCCAGATGACGCACGTGTCGGAGCCCGGGGGACCGGGCTCAGTGCCGGCACATGAGCCCGCCCAACCGCAACCATCAGCCGCACCTCGGGTGGAGGCTCCCCCCGCTCCGGTGTATGGCTGGTACATCCCTGCGGTCCAGCAACCCTCCGCGGCGCAATCGTCGGGCAACGGCCCGACGCTGGCAACCACGCCGCTCGGTTACGGCATGCCCGGGTACGGTCCGCCGGCCGGTTACGGCATTCCAGGGTACGGCCCGCTCCCTGGGTACGGCCCGCCACCTGGGTACGGCCCGCCACCTGGGTACGGCCCACAGCCGTACGGACCGGCGTGGTACCCGCCCGGGCCAGCGTGGGGACCGGTCCGGCCGCCGAGCTTCGCCAAGGTCCCGCACGCCGAACCGCTGCCCTACTTGCGACTGATGCGCACCATGAACTACCGCTGGTGGCGCCCCGTTCTGGGCCTGCTCGCGTTAGCCGGCTCCTATGTCGTTGCGGTATTCGTCGTCGTGTTCGCCTTCGTGGCCGGCGGGCTGGATCTAGCGGACCTGACCCGACTGGAGGACCTCACCGATCCGGGCACGCTGGCCCTTGCCAACGCCACTCTGATCGTGGCGATCCCGGCGGTCTGGCTGGCCTGGGTGGTGCACACCGAGCGGCTGGGCTGGTCGTCCTCGGTGTTGGGCCGGATCCGTTGGCGCCTGATCTGGCGGTACGGCGGGCTGGCCCTGGTCATTCTCGGCTTGGGGATAGTGCTGAGTTTGGCGTTCGGTGGTGGGATCGGACCCACTACGGGCTTCGACGGTCGCGAGTATCTGCTGCTGTTCGTGATCGTGGTGCTCACTACCCCGCTGCAGTCGGCTGCCGAGGAGTATGTCTTCCGCGGGTATGCCAGCCAGGCCATCAGTTCGTGGATCCCGTCCCGTACGACCGGCGCGGTACTCGCCGCCTTGATCACGGCCACGCTGTTCTCCCTCGCCCACGCTCCTGGTGACCTCTTCACCTTCCTCGATCGGTTCGCCTTCGGCCTGGCGGCCTCCGCCGTGGTCTGGTTGACCGGCGGCCTGGAAGCCGCGATCGCCTTGCATGCGGCCAACAACGTCGAGATCTTCCTGGTCGTCGGCGCACTGGGCGGGGAGACGAGTTCGGACATCGAGAGCGGGCCGGGCACGGCAGCGTTGATCGTCGGCCTGGACGTCCTCGTGATGGGTATCTACGTCTGGATAGTCGCCAAGACGCGCAAGCGCTGGCAGCCCGAGCTTCTGAGCAGGTCCGCGGACTCGGCCGAAGCCACCCTGGCCACCGTCGTACCCGGTCACGGTCAACAGCCGCCGCAGCCGCCGTATGCGGTCCCGCCGTACGCGTCCCCGTCGCAGGTCGGGCCGCGCCAAGCCGAGGCGGGTTGGGCGAGCCGCGGACCGGTTGGGTAGAGTTCACGTTCGGTGCGGCAGTCCTGCGCATCAATTGGGGTATGGGGTAATTGGCAGCCCGTCGGTTTCTGGCACCGTTAGTCTAGGTTCGAGTCCTGGTACCCCAGCGCTCATCACCACATGGCACGGCCCCGTCGTCTAGAGGCCCAGGACGCCGCCCTCTCAAGGCGGTAGCGCCGGTTCGAATCCGGTCGGGGCTACACCGCTATCTCCCGCACTCGTTGGGGGATGTGGGCGTCTCTGTTCGGGCCTTTCAGCGGATTTTCTTGGCCTCGTCATTCGCCCTCAGCGGGATGATCCCGCGTCTCCTTGTCGGCGGCATGACCGTCTGGGCGACCGTCAGTTCGCCACTGCCACGGCCGGCAGCGACTTCCTATTCAGCCTGCCAATATTGGCCATAGTCAGAGTCTCGCCCTCGATCCGCATGTCATGCGGCGGTGGTGAAGCTCCAGCTCAGGGTGGTGAGCGGGTTGTTTGCGGCGTCCCGGATGGCGGTCGGGCCGCCGGTGAGGGTGGCCAGGTACATGGTGCCTGCGGTCAGGTTGGCGGTCGGGTTGAGGATCCACTTGTTGGTGGTGCCGTTGCGGGACACCACCGCGGTGATGACGTTCCCTGTCGGGGTGTCCTTGAGGGTGAATGTGTTTGGGTCGACGCCCAGCACGTTCTCGCTGAAGGTCGCGGTGACGTTCGCTGCTAGGCCGACGTTTGTTGGCGGCGACGGCCGGGGTGCG
>JACCUM010000507.1 GCA_013811805.1 Geodermatophilaceae bacterium
TCTGCCACCAGATGGGCCGATCCGTGCTGGGCCGTGCAGCCGATCTGCCCGGACCGTCATTGCTGGGATTCCTGGCCTGTGCTGCCATGGTCCGTCGCGAAGCCTTCTGTGCGGTCGGCGGTTTCGAGGAGGTCGTCCGCTTTCCCGGGAAGAAGAACGGGTCGCACTCGACCTTGCCGAGGCGGGATGGGGTCTGGCCTATATCGACGCTGCATCAACTTTGTTCCGGTCCGTCCGGACGCAGCGGCGCTGGCCGCCCTGCCCCGCCTGCCGGCCGCGCTCCGAGCAAGACGGTGCACCAGTGACGCGGTGGAGAGAAACCTCAATCGGCTGCGCCGCAGCGAGTCGCGCGACAGCAGTTTCGTTTACGGCTCACCACCTCGGGTATCAGGATCATCGACTGAGCTTGGGGGGCGGATTGGATCGCGACGGCGATGGTGACGGTGAGTACCGCCTGGCACCAGAGGTATTGGGGTCCTCCGCGCTGATGGGTCTCCCGGTACTTCCCGGTTTGCACGTCGACGCTCATTGCGTCACGCCGCTGGCCGATGGCATTGGAAGTCGGGCTTGGTTCGACGTCATCGCCCTCAGTGACGGGCGGGCCGCATTGCTGGTGGGAGACGTCATCGAGCCCGGCCGGTCAGCGACGGCCGTCACTGGGCAGGTTCGGGCGATCATGGCTCCGTTGTTGAGTCAGGCCCATGACCTCGTCGCGGCACTCGAACGCTTCAGCGCTGAAGTGGACGGTGAGGATCCGACCTGCGCCACGACGGTGTGCGTGGCCATCGTCGATCCGATCGACGGGGATGTGCAGTACACCACCTGCGGTCATCCACCGCCGATGGTCGTGGCCGCAGGCAGGGCTCGCATCCTTCGCTCGACTGGCGGAGGCGTCCTGCGAAGGAACCAGCCGGTACGCATCGAAACGGCGCACTTAGATCGCGACGAGGTGCTGCTCCTGCATACCGACGCCCTCAGCGGGCCAGCCCGGCTGGCTGTTGCCGGCGGGTTGGCCGAACTACCGAATAGTCCTGCTGGCGCAAGCACGGCTGGCAGGCGGTCAGACGACCAGTCGGCAAGAACCAGTGAGCTGTGCCGCGCGACTGCCGAGGAGATGCTGCGCGGCGGGACACGGGACGACCTCGCCGTACTGGCAGTGCAATCTCGTCCTGGGGTCCCCGAACTGGACATGACCGTCAAGGCACTGCCGAGCAGTCTGGAAACCGTCCGCGAGGCAGTCGGCGACTGGCTGTCCGGATTGCGCAGCAGCATCGAGGACGGTGCGGGGATGGCATTGGCCGTCGGTGAGGCCATGGCCAATGCCGTACAGCACGCCTTTGTCGGTGCGCGCGCCGGCTCTGTCACCGTCACGGCGAAGCTGTCAGTCGACGGGGTGCTGGCCTGCTCCGTGCGCGACGACGGCCACTGGTTACCGAGGGCATCGTCGCGGCCAGGACAAGCCGGGCGGGGACTGCGGCTGATGGCTCGAGGATGTGACCGGATGGTGATCTCTCGTGATCCGGGCGGCACGGTGGTCGAACTGAGTCGGCGGCTGCATCACCCGGTCAGTCGTGCCGTCATAGCTGACCGGGTGCTGCCCTAGGCCGGCGGTTGCCCCGGTCCCCCTGTCGCTGCAGGACCTGCTCCACGACGAAGGCAGGTGACTCAGTAACCTCGCATAGGAATCGTTTACGTCGTAAAGCCTGCGGGTATCACTCGCAATGGACCTATTCCCCTGAGGAGGACTACCCATGACTTACCCCCCGGAGACGCCGTCTTCGACGTACGGCTCGGATCCGAACTCGCCCTATTCCGCCGGCGACACCTCGCCCGCTCTGGACCCCCCAACGGCCTACCCGGACCCGGCCTCGGCGTACGCCGGCACGGGCACTGCCGCCGTCGGCGGCACCGGGACGTTCACTGACCCGGGAACCAGTTACTCAGGAACCGTGGGTGGATCGGACTCCTCGACCCCCGAGGTGGCAAAGGAACAAGCTGCCCAGGTGGGCGGCACCGCCGCCCAGGCAGGCTCACAGGTAGTCGATGTGGCCAAGGAACAGGCCGGCAACGTCGCAGCGGAGACCCAGGCGCAGGCCAAGAACCTGCTGGGCCAGACCCGCAACGAGCTGCAGTCCCAAGCGGGCCAGCAGCAGCAGCGGGCGGCCACTGGACTGCGTTCGCTGGGCAGCGAACTGCAGAAGATGGCCAACAACACCGACCACGAGGACGGCCCGGCCAGCGAGGTCGCCCGCCAGGTGGCCGACCGGATCGACACTGCCGCTTCCTGGCTGCAGGACCGTGATCCCGGGCAGGTTCTGACCGAGGTCCAGCGGTTTGCTCGGCAACGTCCGGGTGCGTTCTTGGCCATCGCCGCGACTGCCGGCCTGTTGGCCGGGCGACTGACCCGAGGCCTGACCGCCGACAGCCAGAGCGACGGCACGTACGCCGGCACATATCCGGATACCGCCACCAGCGGCTACGCCGGCACCTACCCGACGGACGCGGGCTTCAGTTCCGGCGCCGGCCTGAGCGGCGGCGCCGCGATGGGTTCCCAGCCGGACAGCGGGTGGCCGGCGACCGGCGCCGCTCCCGACCCGGGCGGCTACGCCGCCGGGTTTGGTTCAGACCAGTCCTTCGACACCACGACGCCTCCGCCCGCGGTATGGGGCCAGGACCCCGTGGTGCCCGAAGGCGAGGGCACGTACTACGACTCGGGTCCGGGTAGCGCTGGTACAGGTACGGAGTCCGGTACGGGCACCTACCCCGGCTCGGACCCCGGTTATGGCACGGGAACGGGTTCGGGCAGGGTCGGCCAGTGAGCACAGAGATGGGCTCATCGCTGCCTGGGCGGGACTTGGGTGGAGCGAGCGCGGCCGGTCAGCAAGAGGAGCGCTCGATCGGAGAGATCCTCAGCGATGTGACCACCGATCTGTCGGTCCTGATGCGTCAGGAACTCGAGCTGGCCAAGGCCGAACTCAAGCAGACCGCCACGCGCGCCGGAACCGGCGCCGGGATGTTCGGTGGTGCGGCCGTCGCCGGTCACATGGTGCTGCTCTTCCTGTCCCTTGCCCTGTGGTGGGCACTGGGCGACGCGGTCGGCCTGGGCTGGTCGGCAGTGATCGTCGCGGTCATCTGGGCGATCATCGCGGCGGTACTGGCGGTGATGGGGCGCAGCCAGCTCGCCCGCGTCCGCGGCATCCCGGCCACCACGGAGACGGTGAGCAAGATCCCGGACGCCCTGCAAGGGAACGAACCCCCGCGCAACTTCAACACCAATCAATTCAGCGGCACTGGAATGGAGAACCCACGATGAGCACTGACCCGGATGTGATCCGCGCCGACATCGAGCGCACCCGTGCCCGGCTGAGCAGCGATGTGAACTCGCTGACCAACGAGGCCAACCCCAAGACCATCGTCGGGCGTCGCGTCGACCGTGCCCGTTCGGCGGTCGGCAGCGTCAAGGAGAAGGTGATGGGAACCGCTTCCGACAGCACGTCCTCGGCTGGGTCGGCGGCCTCCTCGGCCACCGACACGCTCGGGAACGCCGCCTCCTCCGTGGGCGACGCGGTGTCCTCGGCACCGCACGCGGTCCGGTCGCAGACGCGCGGCAACCCGTTGGCTGCCGGACTGATCGCCTTCGGCGCCGGTGCCCTGCTCGGCAGCCTGCTCCCGGCCTCGGCCAAGGAGCAGCAGGCCGCGGAGAAGGTCAAGGAGGCAGCCCAGCCGATCGTCGCGCAGTTGGGTGAGGTCGCCAAGGACACCGCGGACTCGCTGAAAGAGCCGGCCCAGCAGGCGGTGGAGTCGGTGAAGTCCACGGCTACCGACGCTGCCTCCACCGTCAAGGACGAGGGCGCCTCGGCAGCTCAGGACGTGAAGGACCAGGCGCAGACCTCGGCCCAGCACGTACAGAACCAACGCAGTTAGAACCGTCGCGGGCACGTCTGCGATGAACAGCAGTGCACAGGCCCCGTCTCGACGGACCTGGGTCTGAACAGAGACCGCACCATGCACCGGGAGCGGCAAGGAGACAGTGATGTCAGACCAGGAAAACAGTCGTACGGACGACTCCACTGGCGCGTCGCCGCCCGGCGCAGACGCAGACAGCCCGACCGAGATCCCGCCAAAGGGCTGGCGTCAGGTACTGACCCGGGGCTGGAAAGAGGCACAATCCGATCAGGTCCCGCTGCTAGCCGGCGGGGTCGCCTTTTTCGGCTTCCTGGCCCTTTTCCCCGCGCTGATCGCGACCGTCCTGCTGTACGGGCTGCTCGTCGATCCAGCCACCGTGCGGGAGCAGGTCGCCTCCGTCGGCGATGCTCTGCCGGCCGAGGCCCGGACGATTCTGCTCGACCAACTCGAGACCCTGACCGCCACGTCTGAATCAGCTCTGGGCATCGGGTTGGTCATCTCGGTGGCGCTGGCGCTATGGAGTGCATCCGGTGGGATCGGCAACCTGATCACCGCGATCAACACCGCCTACGACGAGGAGGAGGACCGCGGATTCGTCAAGCGCAAGCTGCTGGCCCTGGGACTTACCCTCGCCGCCGTCATCTTCCTGCTGGTGATCGTCATTCTGGTGGCCGTCGCTCCGGCGGTCCTGGACAACCTGGTCGGCTCCGGCCCGATCCGCTGGTTGTTCGAAGCGATTCGATGGGCGCTGCTGTTGGTGCTGATCATGGGCGCCCTGGCCGTGCTCTATCGGAGCTCGCCCGACCGGGACGCGCCCAAGATCCGCTGGGTGACGGTCGGGGCGGGCATCGCCACCGTCCTCTGGATCGTCGCCTCGGTCGGCTTCTCCATCTATGTGGACAACTTCTCCTCGTACGGCAAGACCTACGGCGCGTTGGCCGGTGTCGTCATACTCATGCTCTGGCTGTGGATCAGCGCGTACGCGGTCCTGCTGGGCGCCGAGATCAACGCCGAGTCCGAGCAGCAGACCATCAAAGACAGCACCAAGGGCCCAGAGCAACCGTTGGGCCAACGGGGCGCGGTCAAGGCGGATTCGGTGCCGACCGAACAGGCTCCCAGCGCCGATGAACGCGGCCCCGGCCCCGAGAAAGACCCATCCGCGCAACCCGACCGAGAAAAGCAGCACTCGACATGATCACCGTCGAACGCGAAGTCGGGACTCGTGCGCCGTTGAGCAAGGTCGCTGCCTATCTCAGCGACTTCACCAACACCGCTGACTGGAACAAGGTCGGGGACGACGGTGCCGAGGGCATGCAACGAGCGCTGGACCGGTTGGTCCCCACGGGCTCGTCAGCATCGACCGGACGGCCAAAGCACGCTGGGGAACCTGGAACCGCGTAGACGAGGTCAGATCTTCCCCACCGGCGTGGATTCAGCCGAATCCAGCGTACGAAGCGAATCCAGCACGCGGTCCCAGTCGGCCAAGAACCGGTCGAGGCCGTAGCGCGAGAGCGCGGCCGCGCGGCCAGCCGCACCGGCCTGGCGAGCTCGGGCCGGGTTGGCCAGGAATCCCGCCGCCGCCGCAGCCAACTCCTCCGGACGCGTGCTGATCACTCCGGCCTCCGGCGGGACAGCGGTCACCACCTCGGTCGTCGCCAGGGCCACCACCGGCATTCCCAGGTAGATCGCCTCGAGCAGCGACAGGCCCAGCGACGTCCAGCGGGTCAGGTGGACGTAGACGCCTCGTCGCGCCAGCGCGACATGCATCTCATGCTGGGGCAGATCCTCGAAGGTGCGCAACCGCTCCGCGGAGAGTCCAAGGTGCTCGGCCAAGCCGCTGACACCCATCCCGAAGACGTCGAGCGGGACGACAGTCGACAACGCCGGCAGGAGGTCCGTCCCGACGGCACGGGCGCGGCGGATCGGGTCGTTGATGACCACTGCCGCGCGCGGCACGTCGCCGAGATAGCGGTGTCCGGGGTCGAGGATCCCGTGCTCGATGACCTCGGTCCGCGCGGAACCGCAGTCCCAGAACAGCCGGTTGAACGCGGTCACGTGCACGATCGGCACCACCGACTGGTCGGCGTACGGATGCCGGGTCGCGGGTACGTTCCCGCCCGGTGTGTTGTGCTCCAGGTAGACCGCTCCTACGTCGAGGCCGGGTCGCCGACCCAGCCACCGCTCGACCAGGTCCGCCTCGTGCGGGCGTTGCAGGATCACCAGGTCGATGTCCTGGTCCGTCAGCTCATCCAGTGCGACCTCGCGAACGGACGCCGGCCAGTCCCAGGTGCTGGCCCGGCCCCGCCCGTCCGGTCCGCGCTCGGTGTCCACCGGAACGACGTAGTCGTGACCGCCTTGGACGAACGAGGTCGTCCACGAGCCGTGTACGTGCCACAACAGGATGCGTCGGCCCATGGCGCAAACGGTTCCCTTCGGCTCGGTGTTCATGCACTGCGGTGTTCATGCGCTGGACGCCATCGCTGGAGAAGCGTTTTTCTTAGAAGCGTTTCTCCGCCGCAGAAGCGGGAACCAGGTACCCGTGAACTTCTGCAACGAAGGGTCGGCATGCGCATTCTCGGCGTGAACGCGATCTTCCACGATCCGTCGGCGGCTCTTGTCGTCGACGGCAGCATCGTGGCAGCTGCGGAGGAAGAGCGGTTCAGCCGCCGCAAGCACGGGAAGCGACCGGTGCCCTTCTCCGCCTGGGAGTTACCCGAGCAGGCCGCCCGCTGGTGCCTCGAGCGAGGCGGGATCACCGCCGCCGACCTCGACAGCGTCGCGTACTCCTTCGATCCCGCCCTGTCCCGGCCGGCCGACCAACTGGGTCTCGACGATCCCTGGGATCACCTGCGGATCGACTACGCGCGCAGTGCGCCGGGCTTCCTTAGTACGGCGCTGCCCGGACTGGACCCGAGCCGGGTCGCCTACGTCCCGCATCACGTCGCGCATGCGGCCTCGGCGGGCCTGGCCGGTCCGTACCGCGACTGCGATGTACTCGTGCTGGACGGCCGTGGCGAGGCGAGCAGCCACCTGGCCGGGCGCTACGACGACGGCGTGCTGACCCCGCTGGCCGGGCAGTCCCTTCCGCACTCGCTCGGGTTGGCCTACGAGGACCTCACCGAACATCTCGGGTTCCTGCGCAGCTGCGACGAGTACAAGGTCATGGCCCTGGCCGCGTACGGCAAGCCGCGCTTTGCCGACCTGCTGCGCGAGTCGCTCTACACCACGGGCGATGGCGGTTTCCGGACCGAGCCGGTGGACTGGGCCAGCTTCGCCCCATCCCTGGGGCCTGGCCAGGAGTGGATTAGCGATCACGCGGACCTGGCTGCCAGTCTGCAACAGCGCCTCGAGGACATGCTGCTGGAACTGGTCGGCTGGCTGCACGTCCAGACCGGCGGTCAGCACTTGGTCCTGGCCGGTGGGGTGGCGCTGAACTGCGTGGCCAACACCCGGATCCACGAGCAGGGCCCGTACGACGACGTGTGGGTCCAACCCGCCGCCGGCGATGCCGGTACCGCACTCGGCGGGGCGCTACATCTTGCCCGAACAGGTGCAGGCCGGGGAGGCGACGGGGTTGAGCAGATGGCCGGCGCCGACCTCGGCCGGGAGTGGAGCGAGACGGAGATCGCCGGGTATCTGACCACCGCGGCGTTGCCGTTCGAGCGACCCGCCGATCTGGCCGACACCGTCGCGCAAGCGCTGGCCGCCGACGGCATCATCGCCTGGTTCCAGGGGCGCAGTGAATACGGCCCGCGGGCGCTGGGCCATCGATCGCTGTTGGCCCACCCCGGCCGGATCGGCAACCTGGAGCGGCTCAACGACGTCAAGGGCCGCGAGCAGTTCCGGCCGGTGGCGCCGATGTGCCGGATCGAGCGAGCGGCGGAGATCTTCAGTCGCGGGCCGGTGCCCTCGCCGTACATGCTGTTCGTCCACGACGTCGCCCAAGCCTGGCGCGACCGGATTCCGGCCGTCGTCCATGTGGACGGCACCGCCCGGGTCCAGACAGTCGATCCGGCGGGCCAGCCACTGCTGGCCCGGATGTTGGAGTGCTTCGAGCAACGCACCGGGCTGCCGGTCGTGGTCAACACCAGCCTGAACACCGCGGGTCGTCCGATGGTCGACGATCCCCGCGAGGCGCTGGAGTTGTTCGGGTCGGCACCGGTCGACCTGTTGGCGATCGGGCCCTTCGTCGTACGGCGGGCCGGGCTGGCCCGGTGATCGATCGCGCCGTACTGCCCTCGACCGTCGTGATCCCCACGATCGGGCGGCCGAGCCTGATCGGGTTGCTGGCCGCGTTACGGGCACCCGACGGGCCGCAACTGGCTCAGGTCATCGTGGTCGACGACTCACCCGAGCCGTCGGCGATCCCGGGACTGGTCGATGTCCTGCCCGAAAACGGCCTGCTCCTACACAGCGGGGGTCGCGGCCCGGCGGCTGCTCGCAACCTCGGCTGGCGCAGCGCGCGCACGCCGTGGGTCAGTTTCCTCGATGACGACGTCCTGCCCGACCCGGACTGGCCGGATCGCCTCGCCGAGGACCTCGACGCCGCGACGCCGGACACCGCCGGGATCCAGGGCCGGCTGCGGGTGCCGCTGCCCCGGGATCGGCGCCCCACTGACTGGGAACGCTCGACCGCTGGCCTGGCCACCTCGACCTGGATCACCGCCGACATGACCTACCGGCGGTCCGCGCTGTCAGCCGTGGGTGGTTTCGACGAGCGCTTCACGCGCGCCTACCGGGAGGATTCCGACCTAGCGCTGCGGATCAGCGGCGACGGCGGTCAGATCGTGACCGGTCGGCGCGGCGTCACCCACCCGGTACGCCCGACAGGCGTCTGGACCAGTGTGCATCAGCAAGTCGGCAATGCCGACGACGTGCTGAGGCGCCGGTTGCACGGACCGCGGTGGCGGCACTTGGTGGCTGCCCCGGCCGGCCGGCTACCGCGGCACCTGGCCGTCACCGCCGCCGGACTGGGCGCCCTGGTGGCAGCGGCAGTGCGTCGGCCGAAGGTCGCGACTGCCTGCGCGCTGGCCGCTGGGGTCGGTCTCGCGGAGTTCGCGCTGGCCCGGATCGTCCCCGGCCCGCGTAAGCCCGCGGAGATCGCCCGGATCCTGGCGACCAGCGTGTTGATCCCGCCGGCGGCCGTCTGGCACCGTGCGGTCGGCCTTCGCCGGCATCGCCGCGTCGCGCCCTGGCGCGGACTGCCCGATCTCGTGCTCTTCGACCGGGACGGCACGCTGGTCCACAACGTCCCGTACAACGGCGACCCGGACCTGGCCCGGGCGATGCCGGGCGCCTCCGAGGCGCTCGAACGGCTACGGGCCTCCGGTGTCCGGATCGGGATGGTGACCAACCAGTCAGGAGTCGGCTCGGGCCGGATCACCCAGGCTCAGGCCGAGGCGGTCAACCAGCGGGTCGCTGACCTGCTCGGCCCGTTCGATGTCGTGCAGACCTGCCTGCATGCCGCCGACGCCGGCTGCACGTGCCGCAAACCCGCACCTGGAATGGTCGTCAACGCTTGCCAGACACTGGATCTGGCGCCAGCTCGATGCATCGTGGTCGGCGACATCGGCAGCGACGTGGCAGCCGCCCATGCCGCCGGCGCGGTCGGAGTTCTCGTCCCGACCGGCGCAACCCGCGCAGAAGAGGTCGAGCAGGCACTGCTGACCGAGCCGGACCTCGCCAGTGCCGCCACCCGGATCCTGGCCGGTGCCTGGTGAGTCGTCGGGTCCTGTGCGTCCGCCTCGACAACGCCGGCGACGTACTGCTGGCTGGGCCGGCCATTCGTGCGGTCGCCGCACAGGCCGAGGTGGTTCTCCTGGCCGGTCCCGAGGGCGAATCTGCGGCGCGCCTGCTGCCCGGAGTCAGCGACGTGCTGGTCTGGCGCTGCCCGTGGATCGCTCAGCCACCGGACCCGACCACTCCAGCTGACATCGCCGCACTGGTCACCCGGCTGGCTGCCGAGAACCTCGACGCCGCACTGATCTTCACCTCTTTCCACCAGTCCCCGCTGCCGACCGCGTTGGTGTTGCGGATGGCCGGGGTGCCCTGGATCGGCGCGATCAGCACCGACTACCCCGGCTCGCTGCTCGACCTGCGTCATCAGCTCTCCGACGACCTTCCCGAACCGGAACGGGGCGCCGCGCTGGCAACCGCGGCCGGCTTCGCCCGGCCTCCCGGTGACGACGGCAGACTTCGGGTCCGTACGCCGCTGCCTGCCGTTGCCGATCTGGTCGGCGACGAACCGTACGTCGTCCTGCATCCAGGTACGTCGGTGCCTGCCCGCGCATGGCCGGCGGAGCACTTCCGCGCAGCAGCCGGATTGCTGGCCGCGGCCGGCTGGCAGGTCGTGGTGACCGGTTCTCCCGGCGAGCGGGAGCTGACCCGCTTCGTGGCCACGCCCGCGGCGGCCCCCGACGCGGTCCCTCTGGCGGTTTCCACGGAAACCGCCACAGCAGCGCTGCCGACGCCCGGTCGGGTCCGGGACCTCGGCGGACGTACGGCTCTAGTCGGATTGGCTGGCATCCTCGCTGGCGCAGCCGCGGTGGTCGTCGGCAACACCGGCCCGGCGCATCTGGCCGCTGCGGTCGGTACGCCGGTGGTCTCGCTGTTCGCACCGACCGTCCCGGCGGCGCGCTGGCGGCCGTACGGCGTCGCGCACGTACTGCTCGGCGACCAGAACGCGCCGTGCCGCAACACCCGGGTGACGAGCTGCCCGTACCCAGGACATCCGTGCTTGAGCTCTGTCCTGCCGAGCGACGTCGTCGAGGCGGTCACCCACCTGGCCGGAGGGTCCGGCCCTGACGCGGTGCCAAGCGCGCCGACCCCGAATCTGGCTGACCAGCGTGTGCCGATCCGAACCCGAATCGCCCAGGGGGTGACCTCATGAGAATCGCCATGGTCTCCGAGCACGCCAACCCGCTCGCGGTGGTCGGCCGAGTCGACGCCGGCGGACAGAACGTCCATGTCGCGGCGCTGGCTGCCCACCTCGTCCGGCGCGGGCACCGGGTGACGGTGTTCACCCGGCGCGACGACCCGGATCTGCCTACCCGGGTCCGGACCAGTGCTGGGTACGACGTCGAGCACATCTGCGCCGGTCCACCGACCGAGATCCCCAAAGACGATATTCTGCAACATGTTCCGGCCCTGGCGAGTGCGCTGGAGCAGCGCTGGATTAGCGAGCCCTTCGATGTCATCCACTCACACTTCTGGATGAGCGGCCTGGCCTCGGTACTCGCAGCACCTCCGGGAGTGCCTGTCGTACAGACCTTTCACGCTCTGGGCACGGTCAAACTCCGGCACCAGGGAGTGCGCGATACCAGCCCACCGCAGCGTCTGGCGGCCGAGGCCCGGCTGTGCGGCCAGGTCGATCGGGTCATCGCCACCTGCTCCGACGAGGTTGCCGAACTCACGGCGATGGGCATGGCGCGGGACCGGATCGACGTGGTGCCCTGCGGGGTCGACGTGGATCTGTTCACCCCGGGACTGCCCGGCCGAGGCGCACGTAGGCACCTGCTCACGGTTGGCCGCCTGGTCGAGCGCAAGGGCGTGGCCGATGTGATCATGGCGCTGGCCGAGTTGCCCGACGACGTCGATCTGCTCGTGGCCGGCGGTCCGGGTCCGGACGCGCTCGACGCCGATCCCGAGGTCGAGCGGCTGCGCAAGGTCGCGGCCGACTGCGGGGTCACCGACCGGGTGCGTTTCCTCGGAGCGGTCGCCCGTCCGGCCATGCCAACGCTGTTCGGCTCGGCCGACGTGGTGGTCGCCGTGCCTTGGTACGAGCCGTTCGGCATCGTGCCGCTGGAGGCGATGGCCTGCGCCCGACCGGTCGTGGCCTCGGCCGTCGGCGGAATGCTGGACTCCGTCGTCCCGGGTGTCACCGGGGAACTGGTGCCACCACGGCAACCCGCGGTGCTGGCCAGAACCCTGGGGCCGTTGCTGGCCGACCCCGCGCTCCGCCGCGCCCGCGGTAGGGCCGGCCGTCGGCGGGTGAGTCGCGAATACCGTTGGGAGAGCATCGCTGCCCGGACCGAGCGCGTGTACCTGTCGATGACTGCCGACCTGAGGATGGCCGTATCGTCATGAAGAGTTCCGCCGTTCAGACGCCGACGCCCTTGGCCCACGAACACCTGGACGCGCTGCGGCGGGCCGTGATCAGGTTCGACGGCTGCGTCGACATCGCGCACCGGTGGGGCGGGGAGCTGGCGTCGCTGTTGCCCGCCGGCGGCAGGCTGTTGGCGGCTGGCAACGGGGGCAGCGCCGCCCAAGCACAGCACCTGACCGCCGAGCTGGTCGGCCGCTATCGGGAGGACCGCATCCCGCTGTCGGCGATCTGCCTGAGTGCCGAGACCTCCAGCCTCACCGCGATCATCAACGACTACCCGCCCGAAGAGCTCTTCGCTCGCCAGGTCCAGGCACATGGCCGGGAAGGTGACGTGCTGGTCCTGATGTCCACGAGCGGGCGCAGCCCGAATCTGCTCTCTGCGGCCGTACGCGGCCACCGGGCCGGGATGCGCGTCTGGGCGTTCACCGGTCCGGAGCCCAATCCGCTTGCCGCCCAAGCCGATGAGGTCCTCGCCGTGGATGCACCGCTGACCGCCACCGTCCAAGAGCTGCATCTGGTCGCCTTGCACATCGTGTGTGCGGCCCTCGACGCGAAGCTGTCTGCCTCGGTTGCCACTTCGACTCAGGGCCGCCTCAAGTCGATTGATTCGACTCAGGGACGCCCTGATTCGATCCGTTCGGCTCGGGGCCGCCTCGAGTCGCATCCCGCCGCGGATGGCCGCTGGTGAGCGGGCCCCTGGTCGTCATCGGCGACGCGCTGCTGGACATCGACCTGGTCGGTCGGGCCGATCGGCTGTGCCCGGATGGGCCTGGGCCCGTGCTCGAAGACGTCACCGAGAGCGCCCGGCCGGGCGGTGCCGCTCTGGCGGCTCTGCTGGCTGCCGCGGACGGCCAGGACGTGATCCTCGTGACTCCGCTGACCGACGACGAGGCAGGAAACCGACTGCGCGGCCTGCTCGACGGCCGGGTACAGGTGCTGGCGCTGCCGGGAGGTGGCCCTACCTCGGTGAAGCGCCGGATCCTGGCCGGTGGGCAGTCGGTGGCCCGGCTGGACAGCGGCGGCTCCGGCTCCGGTTGCGGTCCGGTGCCACCCGAGATCGAGGCTGTCCTGGCGCGGGCCGGTGCGGTACTCGTCTCCGACTACGGTCGCGGGGTCAGCGCCGTACCGCAGGTTCGGGAGATCCTGGCCCGTGCCGGGCAGCGCTGCCCGCTGGTCTGGGACCCGCATCCACGTGGCGCCGCCCCGGTGCCGACCGCCCGTCTGGTCACCCCCAACCAATCCGAAGCGGCGCTGTTCGCCGGACGAACCAACAGTGCCGACCGGAATCGCCCTTATGCGCATAACGGTCGAGATGAGGGATGGCCACAGCCGCCAGTGGGATCGTCCTCGCCGGTGGCTGCGGCTGCCGGGCACGCGGACCTGCTGCTGAAAGCCTGGGGAGTCAGCGCGGTGGTCGTCACGCTGGGCTGGCGCGGCGCGCTGCTCTCCTACGGGTGCGGTGCCCCGGCACTCCTGCCCGCAGCGGCCATCGGCAAGGTCGACACCTGCGGGGCCGGCGACCGATTCGCCGCAGCCGCGGCCAGCGCCTTGGGCACCGGCGCCCTGACCGCCGAGGCAGTTCAGTACGCCGTCGGTGCGGCCACCCGGTTCCTGGCCTGCGGCGGTGCAGCGAGTGTCTGTGCCAGCCTGCTGGAGCGCCCCGACCCCGACCCGGCCGCTGGGATCGCCACGCCGCAGACCCTGGGCTCGATCGAGACCGGCGCGGCTGTCGGTGCCGCCGTTCGCGCTCGGGACGGAATCCTGGTGGCCACCGGCGGTTGTTTCGACCTGCTGCACGCCGGGCACATCGCCACGCTGCGCGACGCCCGGGCGATGGGCGACTGCCTGATCGTCTGCTTGAACTCCGATGACTCGGTCCGCCGGCAGAAGGGTCCACAGCGTCCGCTGGTACCCGAGCAGGACCGGGCCGAGGTGCTGCTGGCCCTGGAGTGTGTGGATGCCGTCGTGATCTTCGGCGAGGACACCCCCGAGCAGGTGCTGGGCCGGCTGCGCCCGGACCTGTGGGTCAAAGGCGGGGACTACGTCGGGACAGACCTTCCCGAGGCCGCCGTACTCGCGCGCTGGGGCGGTCAGGCCGTGGTGCTGCCCTATCTGCCCGGTCGGTCCACCACTCGGCTCGTACAGTCCGTGGCCACCGGCACCAAAGCGGTGGCGGGGAACGGCGCGAGCGCGAATCGGCAGGGTGCCGCGTACCGCGCTGTGTCTCAAGCCTGAACGAGGCACGGTGCCGACTACCGCGCAGACACTGACACACCCAGACAGGGAGGCAACAGATGAGCATCGGAACCGTCCTGGTCACCGGGGGAGCGTCCGGCTTGGGCGCTGCTGTCGTAGCCGCGGTCACCGAAGCGGGCGGGCGGGCAGTGGTCCTCGACCGCTTCGCACCCGACGCTGACGGGAACAACGTGCCGGCCGAGCACGTGATCGTCGATCTCCTCGATCGCCGAGCCGCCGAGCAGTCCGTCCGCGAGCTGACCGAGCGCCTGGGCGGTCTCGACGCGGTCGTCACGTGTGCGGGCATCGACTCCTGCGGCCGGTTGGAGGACGTACCGGCCGACGCGTGGGACCGGGTGGTCGAGGTCAATTTGCTCGGCACGGTCGCCGTCATCCGAGCCGCCCTTCCCGGATTACGGGACCGCGGCGGTCGGGTGGTCACGATCGCGTCCACGCTCGGATTGCGGGCACTCAGCGACGCGACGGCGTACTGCGCCTCGAAGTTCGCGATCGTCGGCTTCACCCGTGCCCTGGCCGCCGAGACAGCGGGTCAGATCGGGGTGACGATGATGGTGCCCGGGGGGATGCAGACGCCGTTCTTCGACGGTCGCGACGAGCAGTACAAGCCGCCGCCGGATGCCAAGCTGAACCGGCCCGGCGACGTGGCCGCCGCGATCCTGTTCGCTTTGAGCCAGCCGCGGGGGTGCGAGATCCGCGAACTGGTCATCACTCCGTCGGTCGAGGGTTCCTGGCCCTGACCGCCAGTGTTGCGCCGCGGCTGCTGATCCTGCGCGCGCTGGGCCTCGGCGATCTGCTGACCGCCGTACCGGCCCTGCGCGCGATTCGTGCCGCCCGCCCGGATCACCACATCGTGCTGGCCACCCACCCGCGGTGGGCGCCGCTGGTCGAGCTCACCGATGCCGTGGACGAACTACTGTCGCTGGCTGGTCTCAACCAGGAGCTGAGGTGGACGGGCGCCCCGCCGGAGTTGGCGGTCAACCTGCATGGCTCTGGTCCGCAGAGCCACCGGCTACTCGCCGGAATCGAACCCGGCGAGCTGCTGGCTTTTGGGTGCGCTGCAGCCCGGCACGTTGGTCCGGAGTGGCGTCCGGACGAGCACGAGGTACGCCGCTGGTGCCGGCTGGTATCGCAGGGGTGGTCCTGCCCGGTTGACCCGGGCGACCTTCGACTGCGCCGACCGGAGGGGATCGACGCCCAAGGTGTCGGGCTCGGCCGCGGCGGGATGCGAGCGGGCGGCGTCGTCGTGCTGCATCCGGGCGCTGCCTTTCCGGCCCGCCGGTGGCCCGCTGAGCGCTTCGCCGCAGTCGCCCGCTGGGCGCAGGCTCGCGGCTTGACCGTCCGGATCACCGGCTCGGCCGAGGAGCGCGACCTCGCCGGTTCCGTAGCCGGGCAGAGTCGACTCGGACCCGAGGCGGTGCTGGCCGGACAGACCTCGGTCGATCGGCTGGCGGCGCTGATCTGCGACGCCAGACTGGTGGTGAGCGGTGACACCGGCGTCGCCCATCTCGCTTTCGCCTACGGCACCCCGTCGGTGACGTTGTACGGCCCGATCTCGCCGGTGCTCTGGGGACCGCCGGCCACCGGACCACACCTGGCGCTCTGGTACGGGGTGGCCTCGAATCAGCCCTTCGCCACCACTGCCGACCCGGGCCTGCTCTCCATCGGCTCCGCTGCGGTCATCGCGGCCGCGGCCGAAGTGCTTGCCTACGGCGAGGCCGACGCCGGCGGCACGGCCTCGTCGAGGACTCGTGCCACGACGTAGGCATGGGAGCTGCGTCAGGCCGTCAGCGGGCTGATCTGGGTCAACGAGCCGCATCGCGCAAAAGCCCAGGTCAAGAGCCTAGTTACCGTCCCCAGTCCGCAGGGAGTCCGCAGCATGTTCGAGAACTAGGTCGGTCAAGCTCGCGGCACCGTCTCGGGTGCGATCCTCGGCGGAGGGCCAGAGATGTGAGTAGGTGTCCAGGGTGGTCGACGGCGATCGATGCCCCAGCGCTCGCTGGACGGTGACGACGTCACAGCCCGAGGCGATCAAGCCGGACGCATAGAAGTGTCGCATCGCGTGGAGGTGTACCCCTTGGACCTCCGCAGCCCGGAGTGTCCGTTGCCACCAGGAGTTAACGGTGCTCGGCGGAATGGGCCGATTGTCGGCAGTGAAGAATAACCACCCGTCGGCAGCCGTGCCAGTCGTTTCGATGTGGAGGGCGAGCATCTCCACGAGGCGGTTGGGCAGGTAGACCGTTCGTTCGGAACCGTACTTTGGTTGCCGTAGCTCCGCCTGGCCCCCCCGGCGCCGTTGCACCTGCTGTCTAACGTGGAGCCGTCGACCGAGAAAGTCCACGTTCCCGAGGCCCACTGCGGATGCCTCTCCGAGTCGTAAGCCGGCGAAGGCGCACAGTCCGAGGTATGCCTGCATGCGTGGTTCCGACACGTGTAGCAGCTTCCGCACCTGTAGGGGAGTCGGGATTTCCATCGCATGCTCGTGCCTACGCCGAGCGGGTAGCCGTAGCCCAGCAGATGGGTCAGCGGAAATGAGACGGTCCCGAACGGCAGCTTTAAGAGCAGCCCGGACGGCGTTCACTCTCGTCGCGACCGTCGTCGGCGCATATCCCGCCGCCACCATCGAACCAACCGTGCTGACCCGCCTGCCGAAGCTCCTAGCCGTCGCGCTCGTGTTTCTCGTTGTGGCGCCCACGCTTCCAGGTTTCGCAGAGCCGGTGACATGCGAAAAGTATGACGACCAGGGGATCTGCCTAATCTGGGCAGGAGGGCCCGGTGTGCCGGGCCCCCCTGCCGAGGGCGATCCCGGTGGCGGGGGGCCTTCGGTCTTCACGGGCTGCGCGAGTGAGCGGATGAGCCCTCAGCCGCCGCCTCCTGCTGGTTTCACTGGCACGCGGGGTTTTCCTGGTACCAAACCGTTTGCTACACGAATGGGGTCGAGACGTCGCGGGGTGCCCCTGAGTGGGGATCTCCGGCTCTGAACCCGGCGCTGCAGCCGATTGATCCGCGGGTGCTGGCTGGGCAGGCGATCGCGTCGATGACGATGTTGCCGCCGCCGATTCGGACTATGCCGCCGGAGGGTTCGGAGGGCGCGATCGTCGGGGTTCCAGTGTGGATG
>JACCUM010000421.1 GCA_013811805.1 Geodermatophilaceae bacterium
CGATATCGACCGGGAAGTTCTCCACGACCGGCAAAGCGTCGAGGTTGTTCGACGGCAAGTAGGACAGCAGGGCTTTGACGTAGTCGAGCGCGTCGGCCTCATCATTGGCAAGGTAGTGCGCCACACCGGATTTCGTGTTGTGTGTCCGGGCGCCGCCCAGATCCTCCAGCGTCACATCCTCGCCGGTCACGGTCTTGACGATGTCCGGACCGGTGATGAACATCTGAGAGGTCTTGTCCACCATGACGATGAAGTCGGTCAGCGCGGGGGAGTAGACGTGCCCCCCGGCCGCCGCGCCCATCACCAGTGAGATCTGCGGGATGACGCCAGAGGCGTGCACGTTGCGCCGGAAGATCTCGCCGTAAAGGCCAAGGGAGACAACGCCCTCTTGAATCCGAGCACCGCCGCCCTCGTTGATGCCGATGACGGGGCAGCCGTTCCGCATCGCCAGATCGAGGACCTTGACGATCTTCTCGCCGTAGACCTCACCCAGACTCCCCCCGAACACCGTCACGTCCTGGCTGAAGACACACACCGGGCGCCCGTCGACCGTGCCGTACCCGGCGACCACGCCGTCCCCGAACGGCCGCTTCTTCTCCATCCCGAACACGGTCTGCCGGTGCCGGGCGAACTCGTCGAGTTCGGTGAAGGACCCATCGTCGAGGAGCGCCTCGATCCGCTCGCGGGCGGTCATCTTGCCGAGGTCGTGCTGCTTGTCCGCGGCCCTGGAGTGACCGGCCTCGCTGACCTCGTCCACCCGCCGCCGGAAATCAGCCAGCTTGCCCGCGGTGGTGTGCAGATCAGGTTGGTCGTGGCCTGGTTCCGGCGCGGGGCCTGGCTCAACAGTCACGCGCCGTAGCGTATCGGCGTGCCCGACCCAGCCGAGCTGACCGCTATCCGCGGACCACTCGATGTCGCGCTTGTGCAGGGGGAGCTGCGGCGCCGGACCTCGGGCTGGCCGCAGCCGCAGATCCTGTCCACCGTCGAGTCCACCAACGCCGAGGTGATCGCTGCAGCTCATCAGGGAGCAGCGGAGGGCCTGATCGTCGTCGCCGAGGAACAGACCAGCGGACGCGGGCGCTTCGACCGGAGCTGGACCAGCCCGCGGGGCGCCGGGCTGACGCTCAGCGTGCTGCTCCGACCGGCACCGCCGATGGCGACGTGGGGCTGGCTGCCGATCGCCGCTGGCGTCGCACTGCTCACCGTCGTACGAGAACTGTCCGATGTGGACGTCATCCTGAAATGGCCCAACGACCTGTTGCTGGGTCCCGACCGGGGCAAGGCGGCCGGCATCCTCGCCGAGTCCGATGCCGGCGCGGTGGCAATCGGGATCGGGCTGAACGTCTCCACCACAACCGATGAGCTCCCCACCGGAGGGACGTCACTGCTGGCCCACGGCGCGCTGGTGTCCAGGGAGGCGCTGCTCGTCGAGCTCGTCACATCCCTCGAGTTCTGGTACACCGCTTGGGCCGACGCGGCCGGGGATGCGGAGGGCAGTGGGCTCAGGGCCGCGTACATACCCTGCTGTGCCACGTTGGGACGGGCGGTGACCGTGCACCTTCCGGCAGGCGACGTGCTCCGCGGGACTGCGGAGGGAATCGATTTCTCCGGTGGCCTTCAGGTACGTACCGAGGACGGCGTGCTGACCACGGTCGTCGCGGCCGACGTTGTGCACGTGCGACGACCCGACGATTGAAAGCACCTCCGCTCGTGATCTTGACTTTCGGTGGTTTTCGACAGCTTTGGACGGCGTGTCGCCGCCATAAGGTCAAGATCACGATGGCAGGGAGGCGCTGCGGTGGTAGGACGTCGAGGGTCGGTGCGCCATGCTGACCGGGTGCCCTTTCCCGAGAACCTGCTCGCCGGCGACGAGCGCGTCGTCAGGCACCTGCATCCGCACTGGCTGACCGTGTTTGTCCCCACGGTGCTGTTCATCCTGGTGGTCGGTGTCGCGTCGTTCCTGGTTGCGGTGATCCCCGACGGTGACGCCCAGGACATCCTGAGAATCGTGGTGCTGGCCCTCGCGGTCATCGTGCTGATCCTGCTGGTCATCATCCCGGTCCTGCGGTGGCGCACGACCCACTACGTGATCACCACGCACCGGGTGATGGTGCGGACCGGGATCCTGAGCAGACATGGCAAGGACATCGGGCTTACCCGGATCACCGATGTCTCCTACACCCAGTCCCTCTGGGACCGGATCATCGGAGCCGGCACGCTGACCATCGAATCGGCCGGCGAGGGGCCACCCCAGGTGTTCCGGAACATCCCGAACTCCGACGACACCCAGCAGCTGATCAACCATCTCGTCGAAGAAGACGAGCAGTCCCGGGCCCGAGACAGCGCGCAGTACCTCGGTGAGGCCTATCGCGATCTGGATGAGGAGCCACCGACCGGTCGCGGCTAGTCAAATGGGCGGTTCGCTACACAACCGCCGCTTTGACTGTGCTGAAAAAGTGCAGGTTGTGTAGCGAACCGGCGTCAAGAGGCTCCGGGTCACCAACCGAGTTCGGCGCAGCCGGTGTGGTCGGCCGGTTCGATCTGCAGGGTGGCATGCGCGATCCCGTGGTGGCTGCGCAGTAGTTCCCGGGCTTGATCGAGCACACCATGACTGTCGGCGTGATCGTGGGTGACCAGGTGCACGGTGGCCACATGCATGCCGGACGTCAAGGTCCACAGGTGCAGGTCATGGACGCTCTGAACGCCTGCGACGGCACGCAGGTCAGCGTTCACGGCTTGCGGGTCCACCCCGGCAGGTACGTGTTGGCCCAGCACGGCGAGCACCTGGCGACCCAGGGCGATTGCCCGTACGACGACGAACACGCCGATCGCGAGAGCAACGACCGTGTCCCACACCGGAGATCCGGTGGCAGACACGAGCAGGCCGGCGACGATCACACCGACCGAGCCGGCGGTGTCGGCGACCACTTCCAGGTAGGCACCCTTGACGTTCAGGCTCTCCCCGGCACCGGCCCGCAGCATCAGTAGAACCACGACGTTGATTGCGAGCCCGATCGCGCCGACGACGAGCATGGGTCCGGCAGCGACCTCGGCGGGCGAGCCGATCCGTCGTACCGCCTCGATGACCACGAAAGCCGAAGCGCCCAACATGAGCAGGACGGCCAGCAGCGAGGCGAAGACCTCAGCCCGGTACGAGCCGTACGTACGTCGCCCGGTCTTGTCCACTCGAGCGGCGATCCGGGTGGCTACCAGGGCCGCCCCGAGGGCCACCACGTCCGCGGCCATGTGCCCGGCATCAGAGACCAGTGCCAGCGATCCGGAGATCAGCCCGTAGACCAGTTCGACAACGAAGAACGCCCCGATCAGGGTAAAGGCGACGGCCAGGCGCCAGCGATGCCGGGCGCCGGCGTGGCCGATGGCCGAGCCGTGCCCATGGCTGTGCGAGTGCCCGTGTGGGTGCCCGTCTGAACGGCCAGAGTCGCTCGCGCCGGTGTCCACCGGGCTAACTCCGTTCCGGATGGACGGCGTCAGTGTGCTGGGTGTGAGTGAAGGCCAGATCGAGCAGCATCCGTACGTGGCCATCGGCCAGCCGGTAGAACGCCCGCCGCCCGCTGCGGCGTGCAGAGACGACACGGTGCGCGCGGAGCAATCGCAGCGCATGCGAGGCCGCTGACTCGCTCATCCCGGTGACCGCCGCGAGGTCGCAGACGCACAACTCCCCGTCGAGCATGGCGACGAGCAGGCGCAGCCGGTTCGGATCGGAGAGCAGGTCGAAGACATCGGCGGTGTCGGCGACCTCGTCCTCGGGAGGCATCCGCTCCAGGACGTCGCTGACTCGCGCCGCGTCCACGACCGGCACCGCGCAGCCGTCGACCAGCGCGGAAACGTCGTATGAGGAACTGTTCATATGTGGACGACACTAGCTCCCGGCTGTCCACCGTTGTGCCGCACAACGGTGAAGAAGGGGGCCCTCGCGGTGACCCTTAGGCGCACAACGGTGAAGAACGGTCGCGCGTGGTGACCCTAATGCGCATAACGGCAGGAAACGCTGCGCGCCGCTCGGGGTTTTGTCGGGGGCCGCAGTTAACGTCCGGGTCATGCGGCTGCTGCACACCTCGGACTGGCACATCGGCCGGTCACTGCACGGCGCTGACCTGCTCGCTGACCAGGAGCGGGTGCTGACCGGACTCGCCGATCTGATCCGGGCGGAGTCGGTGGACGTGGTGCTCGTCGCCGGCGACATCTATGACCGGGCCATCCCGCCGGCCGCTGCTACGGCAGTCCTCGACTCCGTCCTGACCACCCTGCGCGCCACCGGCGCACGGCTGGTCATCACCCCGGGCAACCATGACTCCTCGATCCGGCTGGCTTACGCGGCTGGCCTGCTGGCAGCCAACGGCGTGCATCTGCGCACGAGTGTCCCCGGTTTGGCTGAGCCGGTCCTGATCGATGACGCTCATGGCACCGTTGGCATCTACGGGATTCCGTATCTGGAACCCGACCTCGCCAAGAACGCGCTCGGCGCTCCCCAGGCTCGCGGTCACACTGATGTGCTCCGCGCCGCAATGGATCAGATCCGGGCCGACCGGAACCGACGCGGGCTGAGCCGGACTGTCGTGTTGGCCCACGCCTTTGTCGCCGGAGGCGCACGCGCGGACAGCGAACGCGACATCAGCGTCGGCGGTGTGGAGGTCGTGCCGGCCGACATCTTCGCGGATGTCGACTACGTGGCGCTGGGCCACCTGCACCGTGCCCAGGAGATCGCCCCGGGGATCCGCTATTCAGGCTCACCTCTGGCGTACTCCTTTCCTGAGGCCGACCAGGTGAAGTCGGTGACGCTGGTGGACCTCGATGCCGAGGGCCTGTCCGGTGTCGCCGTGCATCCGCTTGATCGACCACGCGGATTAGTCACGCTCACCGGGACGCTGGACGACTTGATCAGCGATCCGCGGCACGAGGTACACCTGGTCGACTACGTCAGCGCTCAGCTGCTGGACACCACCCGGCCGGTGGACGCCATGCGCCGGCTTCGCGCCCGCTTCAGCTACTGCGTCCACCTCGACTGGGCTCCAACTGGGGAGCACAAGAGCGCCGGCAGCTACGGCGAGCGGATTGCCGGGCGCCACGACCTCGCGATCGTCACCGATTTCGTCCAGCACGTACGAGCGACCCCAGTTACCACGGCTGAGACCGAGCTGCTGTCGGCCGCCCTTGCCGCAGGACGAGTCGCCGAGCACGCCTCATGAGGGTGCATTCGCTGACCGTGACGGCCTTCGGCCCGTTCGCGGACACCATCCGGGTCGATCTCGACGAGCTGAGCCGAGACGGGCTGTTCCTGGTCTGTGGACCGACCGGGGCGGGCAAGACGTCGCTGCTCGACGCGATCGCGTTCGCCCTGTACGGCCGGGTTCCCGGAGCTCGTGGTCAGGAGAAGCGACTGCGCAGCGATCACGCGACTGCGGCCGTGCGCACCCAGGTCGTCTGCGAGTTGACCCTTCGCGGTGAGCGGGTACGGATCACGCGTCGCCCCGAACAGGTTCGGCCCAAGGCGCGGGGCGGTGGCACGACCAGAGATCAAGCGCTGCTGCACATCCAGCGTGTGGTGGCCGGAGCGTGGGAGCCGGTCAGTACCCGGCTGGACGAGGGCGGTGACTATCTACGGGCTCAGGTCGGGCTCAGCCCGGAGCAGTTCTGGCAGGTTGTCCTGCTTCCCCAGGGCGAATTCGCCGAGTTCCTCCGAGCCGAACCCGACCAGCGAGCCAAGGTGCTGGAGACGCTGTTCGACGCCCGACGCTTCACCGCTGTCGAGGACTGGCTGGCCGAGCACGCCCGGTCCGCGCGGGCGACACTGACCCAGGCGCAGGACACCGTGGACCGGCTGCTGCATCGGGTCGAGCAGGTCGCCCGTGGACTGCCGGCGGCGGGAAGCGGTGCCGCCGTTCCGCCCAGACCCGAGACCGAGGATCCCCACGACATCACGGCCTATCTGTCCTGCCAACGTGCCAGAGCGAGCGCTGCGCTGATCACCGCGGCTGCCGCTGACGAGGCGACCAGGACGCGGCTTGTCGCTGCTCAAAGCGGACGCGACCGGGCTCGACGGGCGGTACGTGCGCTTGCGCGCATGCTCGCGGTCTGCCGGCAACGGGACTTCCTCGCGGCCCGCTCCGAGCAGGTGGCCGACCAGCGGATCCGGCTGTCGGCTGCGCTTGCCGCCGAACCCCTTCGGCCATTCCTGGACGTCGATTCCGCCAACTGGAAACGGACCGACGAGGCGGCGGCGGATCTCACCGATTCATATTCGGCTCTGATCCGCCTGGATGTCGCGGCACAGTGCCCGGTCCGGCTGCCATCGACGGACACCACGGGATCTGATCAACCGGACCTGTGCACCAACTCGGTTAGTGGCTCGGCCGGATCGGAATTGCGGCGATGGAGCAGGGTCCTGCGCGACGAGGTCGCCCGGCTCGTGGACCTCGAGTCCGAGTGGCACAGCGTGAAGGCAGATGAGTCGATGCTGGCGGAGGTGGCCGAGCAGCAGGCAAGCCGACAGAGCGCGATGGCCGAGCTTCGCGACATCAGCGACCGGTTGCCGGCCGCCTTGGCCGACGCCGAGGCTCGGCGCGACGCCACCCGGCTGGCAGCGGCCGGTATGAAAAGCGCCGCGAGCGCGTTGATCGCCGCACAAGGACGGGTCGAGGCAGCAACCCGCGCAGCAGCGCTCACCCATCTGGTGCGCACCGCTGCGGCCGAACAGGTAGCCAGCCAACGCGAAGCCCTGGACGCCAAAGCCCGGTGGCTCACGCTGCGAGAGACCCGGCTGGCCGGCATCGCCGGCGAACTGGCCGGTCAGCTCTGCGCTGGCCGGGACTGTCCGGTGTGCGGGTCACCCGAGCACCCCGCGCCCGCGCAGCCGGCCGACTCCGCAGTGAGCGCCGAAGACGAGCACGCCGCAGCCGATCGCCACGACAGGCTGGAACTGGAGAGTGCTCGGCAGGCTGCCAGAGTGCTCGGATTGCGCCGTGAGTACGACGCGTGCTGCTCGGTCACCTCGGGAGCCACTTTGCCTACCGTAGGCAAGGAACTCTCAGCCGCGGTGACGGCCGATGCTGCCGCGAAGGCCGCATCGCAACTGTTGCCTGGGTTGCTCCGCGAGTACGCGGATCTGGTCGCTGGGCGAGATGACGTGATAGCTCAGCTGGCTCGGCTGACCGAGGCCGAAGCCGAGGATCGAACGACGGCGCACGAGCTGACCTCCAGGGTGGGCGCTGGTCGACGACGCCTGGACAATGCGCGGGGCGACGACGCTTCCCTGACCGCGCGTCGGGTCAGGCTGACTGCCCTGGCGGAGGCGGCCGAGGCCGTCGAGCGGACAGGGGCCGTTCACGAAGCGGCCGTTGCTGTGGCACTGGACACCCGTGCAGAAGTCGAAGACCGGTTGCAGCGCCACGGCTTCTGCTCCTCCGAGGCAGCCATGGGTGCCCTTCTGGATGAGGAGTCTCGAGACGAACTGATCGGGACGATCCGCGAACACGAGGACAGCCAGACCGGTGTGTACGCCGAGCTGAGTTCGGCCACCGAAGAGGCCGACGCGGCACTGACCGAGTTGGCCGAGTTGGCCGGGTCAGCCGAGTCAGCCGCGCTGCCGCACTCCGCGCGAGTGCCCGGGCGACCCATGGGCGGGTCCGCTGCGCTGACGCCGACGTCGGCGCTGGTCACCGCTGCGGTCTCGGCTGCTGCCGACCAGGTCGTCGAACGACGGACCCGTCTCGATCGCGAACACGAGGCAGCCGTCCAGGCCCGGGATGTTGCGGTGGCCGCAGTCAGTCGCGCCCGCGGGATCCGAAGTCAGCTGGATGACCTACAGGTGCTGCTCGATCAGGCATTGGCCGAGTGCGCGCCGCTGCTGGAAGCCAGCGCCGAGGCCACGGCGTTGGCCACGCTGGCTGCCGGCGGCGGAGCCAACGTCAAGAAAATGCGGCTGCGCTCCTATGTGCTGGCGGCCCGCCTCGAACAGGTCGCCGTCGCCGCAACGTCCCGGTTAGGTCAGATGTCCGGCGGCCGGTACGGGTTCGTCCACTCCGACGATCTGCGCGGAGGGAACCGGCGCAGTGGCCTGAGCGTGGACATTCTCGACAGCCACACCGGAACCCAGCGCCCCACCAAGACACTGTCCGGCGGCGAGAGTTTCATGGCCTCCCTGGCGCTAGCTCTCGGCCTGGCCGACGTGGTCACCGCTGAGTCCGGCGGGATATCACTCGACACCTTGTTCGTGGACGAGGGATTCGGCAGCCTCGACCCGGAGGCCCTCGACGCCGTCATGACTGTGCTCGACGAACTGCGCCAGGGTGGTCGGGTCGTCGGCATCGTCAGCCACGTCGAGGAACTGCGCACCCGGCTTCCGATGCAGCTGGAGCTCCACGCCAGTACTCACGGCTCGACCGTGGACCAATCCGACGTCCCGAACGACCCAGACGACCATTTATTGGCCGGCTGACGGCTTCTTCCAGCCGATGTCGAGAACCACTGGAGGGCTCCGACCCACTGCTGAGCGCCCCACCAGGGTTGCCGAATCGAGGGAGTGCGACGTGAAGTACATGATCATGATGTTCGGAAGCTCGGCCGGGATGATGGAAACCCGGTCGAAGGAGTGGATTCTGGAGATGATCGAGTTCATGCATCAGCTCGACCGCGACCTCACGGACGCCGGCGAACTCGTCTCCTCAGAAGGACTCGCCGATGGGACCCAGGCGAAAACCGTCACCTTCCAGAAGGGCACCACCGTGGTGACTGACGGCCCGTTTGCCGAGTCGAAGGAGTCCGTCATCGGCTTCTGGATCGTCGACGTCGAGAGCCAAGCGCGCGCGGTCGAGATCGCCTCCCGAGTCGTGGCATTCACGCACGGGCCGATCGAAGTCCGTCAGGTCATGGACGCGCCGCCGGAAGTGTGAGAACCGACGCGCGCACCGAGGACCTGCTCCGCGAGCTGGCGCCGCAGGTCCTCGGCCGGCTCGTCCGGCGGCACGGTCAATTCGATGCCTGCGAGGACGCCGTACAGGAGGCTCTGCTCGCCGCGGCGCGGCAGTGGCCCGAGCAAGGTGTACCGGACGATCCGCGCTCCTGGCTGGTGACCGTCGCCTCGCGACGGCTGGTCGACCTCTGGCGCAGCGAAAGTGCCCGGCAGCGTCGGGAGGAGGTCGCCGCCGCTCTGGACCCACTGAGCCCGGCGCAATCTTCGGACCAGGACGACACGCTGCGGTTGCTGTTCCTGTGCTGCCATCCGTCGCTGTCCGTCTCGTCCCAACTCGCCCTGACCCTGCGCGCGGTCGGCGGGTTGACGACGGCGGAGATCGCGCGGGCCTTTCTGGTCCCCGAGACAACCATGGCCCAGCGAATCAGCCGGGCCAAGCAGAGCATCAAGGCCGCGGGACTGACCTTCGCGCTGCCTGTCGAGAGTGAGCGCCCCGACCGGCTCCGCGTCGTGCTGCATGTCCTGTACCTCGTCTTCAACGAGGGCTACACAGCGAGCTCGGGAGCCGCCCTCCACCGGAGCGACCTCACCAACGAAGCGGTGCGGCTGGCTCGCCTGCTGCACCAGTTGGTCCCGCAGGAAGCTGAAGCGGCAGCACTGCTCGCCCTCCTGCTGTTGACCGACGCCCGGCGAGCTTCGCGCACCCACGCTGACGGATCTGTGGTCCCGCTCGCCGAACAACGCCGCGACCTCTGGAACAAGACCCAGATCGATGAGGGCATCGCCCTGATCACCCGGACCCTTGGCACCACACGCATTGGGCCCTATCAGCTCCAAGCGGCCATCGCCGCGGTGCATGACGAGGCGCCCAGCGACGACGAAACGGACTGGCCGCAGATCCTGGCGCTCTACGAGGTACTCGAACGCGTCTCGCCGGGGCCAATCGTGACGCTCAATCGCGCCGTTGCGCTCGCCAGAGTCGACGGGCCCTGGGCCGGACTCGCCCTACTGGGGACGCTGGACGGTGACGACCGGATGGCTCACACCCACCGGCTGGACGCCGTACGGGCGCACCTGCTCGAACTCGCCGGGGACCCAGCCGCCGCCCGAGAGTCCTACCTACGGGCAGCGCGCGCAACTGCAAGCCTGCCCGAGCAGCGCTATCTCGCCTTGCATGCCGCGAGACTGCACTAGCCGGCGTTAGTAGCCCGCGTGCTGGCCGTCGGCGGACCGGGAGGCGCAAGTGGTGGCGGTGCGACGAGCGGGCTGCGTCGGATGAACCAGCCGCGGCCGTTCATCTGCAGAACGAGTTGCGGCCCTCGATGCATCTGCCATTGCAGGAAAGCTGTGCCCAGTTCGCCCGAGCGGGTGGACGGCTGGGCATCGGTCACCGTCAGCGTGGCGCTGAGCTCGTCGCCGGCGTAGACCGGTGCGAACCAGCGCAAGTTCTCCATTCCCGGTGAGGTGTCGGCGGCCGCCCGCGACAGGACGGAGTCGACATACATCCGCATGAGGGCGCTGACAGTGAAGAAGCCGCTGGCGATCAGCCGACCCCAGGTCGAGGCCTGCGCTCTGGCTCGGTCCACGTGATACCACTGCGGGTCGAAACGTTCTGCGAAAGCAACCATCTCCGCCTCGTCGACGACGAGAGTTCCGAGTTCGAAGACCCGGCCGGGTGTGAGGTCTTCGAAGTAGATCTCCGGCTCGAGTGGGAAAGACACGTCAACACCGTGGCACAACGGCCTCCGTTTCGTCCGGGCGACCCGACCGGGCTTGGACCCACAGTCAGCACAGTCGACACAGCGCCCAGTTCTGAGCCGCTGCGAAGCCGCCGACGACGACAGCCTGGGCGGCGATCCAGAGCCCGCCGAAGAGAGTCAGCGAGAGCACTCCGAGGGCCAGGGCGAGCAGGCTGACGGCAGCCCACAGGCCGTTCGCGGCGATGATCGCCTGCGTGGCCGCCCGCGAGACGTTTGCTCGGCCAGCCACGACTGCAACGGCTATCCCGTAGACCACCAGGAACGCCCCGACCGGACGGAGCAGATCCCCCGATACGCCGAGCAGCGACTCCAACGGCTCCGCCAGAAAGACATAGCCGAGACCGTTTCCGCCGGTGACGACGGCGTCGAGGGCCAAGAACTGGCGCAGCTGTTGGGTCGGTGTCGCAATAGCGGCGGTGCAGCCGCTGGGAGGGGTGCGCGTCATGTCGCTTCTCTATTCGGTTCATCGTGAGCGGAGACTAGGACGATGCCGGGGGCAGGTAATGCTGTCGATTACCTCAGGGTTAATGCGCACAGAAACTCAGCTGTGCCGATGTCGGCCGGAAAGAACGACTCGATGGACAGCTCCGAGGCGGTGATCTCGATCGCGGTACCGAAGGTGGTGATCGTGCTGAGGAAGCAGAGCTGGTGCGGCCCGGATCGGAGCCGCAGCGGCACGGCGATTCCACTGTCCACCGGGTCGGCACCGTCGTACCCGTTGCCGTGGTCGTCACGGCCCGCCCGCCGGTCCTTGTCCGGTGCGGGATAGCCGCGACCCTCGTCCGCAGCGAAGTCAGGTGTGGGTCACCGGTGAGGGCGACCTGGCGGGCCAAACGGTGCAGGAGGTGGTCACGCCATTGTTCGAAGTTCCGGATGCGTGGTGCCATTCCAAGCGGGTGCAGGCTGGCGCGCAGAACATTGATCGGCGGGGCAAGCAGCGTCGGGTCGACGCCCTCGATCAGGACACCGAGGGCTGCATTGGCCGACACCAGATTCCAGTGCCGGTCCACTACAGCGGCGGGATAGGGCTGATGACTGCGAAGGACGATGTCGAGTGCTTCGCGTACCGGTCCCATCGATGCGTGGTCGAGGGCTCGTTCAGCATGTTGTGGTGCGAAACCTGCGGCGAGCAATAGGGTGTTGCGGTCCCGCAGGGGAACGTCGAGGTGCTCGGCCTGCCGCTCGACCATATCCGGGCTCGGCCGTTAGCGACCGGTCTCCGCGAAACTCAGGTGGCGGGCGGAGATGCCGGCGTCGAGGGCTAGGTCGAGCTGACTGCGTCTCCGGCGCAGCCGCCAGTGACGCAACAACACGCCGACCGCCGTCTCCTGGGAAGCTGCCGACATGTCCTCAAGGTAGCCAGCCGGCTCACGAATGCACTTACCCCGGAGGTCATAGCCACCACGACCCGACGGGGGTGCATGCAGAGCCATGCTCGTGGCACGACCGCCCAAAGGCTCGCCCGGACGTCCGTAGCATCGGTGCATGAAGCCGGCACCCCTCGCGCAGCGGGTCTCCACGCTGGAGCTGTTCTTCGACCTGGTCTTCGTGTTCACGATCACCCAGTTGACCGCCGTCTTGCGCGTGGAGCCGACCCCATTGGTCGCCCTGCAGGTGCTTCTGATGCTGGCGATCATCTTCTGGATGTACGGCGGCTACGTCTGGCTGACCAACGCCGTCTCTGCGGACCGCGCCTCACGGCGACTGGTGCTCCTGGCCGGGATGGCGGGTTTCTTCATCGTCGCCCTGACCGTGCCAAATGCCTTCGACGGCGGCGGGTTGGCGTTCGGGCTCGCCTACGCCGTCGTCATCGCCGTACACATCGGTCTGTTCTCCCGGGCGTCGCGGGTGCGATCCATCCTCGGCGTGCTGCGCTTGGGACGGTTCAACGCCCTGATCGCTGTCGCGGTCATCGTCGGCGGTGCCGTCGGCGGGGTAATCCAGCTGGCGGTGTGGTCGGTCGTCGTGCTGCTTGCCTGGCTCGTCGTCCCGAGGATCAGCCCCGGGAGCTTCGACATCGGGGCCGCACACTTCGTGGAGCGGCACGGTTTGGTCGTGATCGTCGCGATCGGGGAGTCGGTCGTCGCCCTTGGACTCGGGTTGAGAGATCTCCCGGTCGGACCTGGGCTGATTGCGGTAGCCCTGCTCGGTCTGGCGCTGAGCGCCTGTCTCTGGTGGGCCTACTTCGGTGGTGATGACCAGCGGGCCGAGGAAGCGCTGATGGCCGCGCCACCGGCCCGTCGTTCGATGCTGGCCATCCAGTCCTACGGGTACGCACACCTGGCGCTCCTGCTCGGAATCATCGCCATCGCGGCCGCCGTGGAGGAGATAGCCCACCACCCCGCCGACGTCCTCGACATCGGACTGGCCGTGGCGCTGGGGGCAGGCGGCGCCCTGTACCTCGGGGGTCAGGCCGGCTTTCGGCGTGTCCTGACAATCGGCACTCCTATTCCACGGCTGCTGGCCGCCGTCGTCTGCTTGGCAACCGTCCCGCTGGGGTCAGCGTTGGCCGCAGCTGCTCAGCTCGGTGCACTTCTGGCGATCTTCCTGGCGCTCTTCGCCCTCGAGTCGCTGCGAGCTCGGTCCCGCGAGCGGATCCAGGAAGGGAGATCAGAACCGAGGCTGAGCCGTGGGGCCGGCTGACTAGCCTGACCGAGTGGATGCGCGAACCGGCCTGCCGGTGGTCGGCATGGTCGGCGCAGGTCAGCTCGCGCGGATGACACATCAGGCGGCGATCCCCCTGGGTCAGACCCTTCGCATACTGGCCGAGTCGGCGCGGGACGGTGCCGCGCTGGTGGCCGCTGATGTTGTGATCGGCACGCACACCTCGTACGAGGACCTGCTGGCCTTCGCCGCCGGGTGTGACGTGGTGACCTTCGATCATGAGCACGTCCCGACCGATTTCATCCGGTCATTGGCCTCAGCCGGGCACGCGGTCTACCCAGGCGCCGATGCACTCGTGCACGCCCAGGACAAGGCGGTGCTTCGAGAGGCGTTGGCCAAGGCCGGGATTCCCGGCCCGGCCTGGAGCGGGGTGTCCGCAGTGGAGGACGTCGTGGCATTCGGTGCCGAGCACGGTTGGCCGGTGGTGCTCAAGGTGGCCCGCGGCGGCTACGACGGTAGGGGTGTCTGGTTTCTCTCCGAGTCGGCCGCAGCGTCCCATGTCCTCGACCCGGACCGCCCGTACATCGTCGAACAGCGGGTGCCGATCCTGCGCGAACTCGCCGTGCTGGTGGCCCGCTCGCCCTACGGCCAGGTGTCGGTCTGGCCGGTCGTGCAGACCGTCCAACGGGACGGGATATGCGTCGAGGTGATCGCGCCGGCTCCGCATCTGTCCGAGGAACTCGCCGGCGTGGCGGCCAACCTCGC
>JACCUM010000422.1 GCA_013811805.1 Geodermatophilaceae bacterium
TCCCGCTCATCTACGTCGGCGTGCGCTTCGAGCGGCGCTACAACGTGGTCTCCCGCCAGGTCCAGGATCAGCAGGGTGAGGCCGCCACCGACGTCGAGGAATCGGTGCTGGGTATCCGGATCATCAAGGCGCTGGGCCGGCGCGACCTGGTGTTTCGCCGCTTCGATGCCAAGGCTGTCCGCCTGCAGGGCCTGGAACTGGGCAAGGTCAAGCTGCTGGCCTTTATCTGGGCGATCTTCGAGCTACAACCCCAACTCGTCCTGGCCGGCGTGCTCGTCGGTGGTTCCTTCGCCGTAGCCGGTGGCGCGATGACACTCGGCACGCTGGTCAGCTTCATCGCCCTGTTCACGGTCATGGTCTGGCCGATCCTGTCCATCGGCTGGCTGCTCGCCTCGACCCTCGAGGCGGCCACGGCGGCCGATCGCATCTTCGAACTGCTCGACGCCGAACCGACGATTCTCGACCCGCCCCACGGACCTGAGCAGCGCCTGGGCGCCGGCCGGCTGCGCCTGGAACGAGTCGGCTTCACCTATCCCGACGCGACCGCACCGGTGCTGCAAGACGTCGACCTGGAGATCATCCCCGGCGAGACCGTCGCCCTGGTCGGCGCGACCGGCTCGGGCAAGACCACACTGACCGCCCTCGTCCCGAGGCTGTACGACGTGACCGCCGGGCGGATCACGATCGACGGGGTCGACATCCGCGACCTCCCGGTGAGTCAACTGCGTAGCCAGGTCGCCACCGCGTTCGAAGACGCCACGCTGTTCTCGATGAGCGCCCGGGAGAACCTCACCCTCGGCCGCCCCGAGGCCACAGACGACGAGGTCGCCGAGGCGATCGAGATCGCCCAGGCCACCTTCGTGTACGACCTGCCGTGGGGTCTGGACACCCGGTTGGGTGAGCAAGGGATGAGCCTGTCCGGAGGACAGCGTCAACGCCTGGCCCTGGCCAGGGCTGTGCTCGGCCGCCCCACCGTCCTGGTGCTCGACGATCCGCTGTCGGCATTGGACGTGCACACCGAGTCCCTCGTCGAGGAGGCCCTGCGCCGAGTCCTGGTGGGTACCACCGCCCTGGTCGTGGCCCATCGTCCCTCGACGGTGCTCTTGGCAGATCGGGTGGCCCTGCTGGACGGCGGGACGATCACCCATGTCGGCCGGCACTCCGACCTGCTCGCGACCGTGCCGGCCTACCGCTCGATCCTGTCTGCCCAGACCGAGGACGAGGGCGCCGACAGCGACGACAGCGGCGACGACGACAGCGACGAAGCAGCCGACGGTGGCAGCCGGCAGATGCAGGACGAGGGGGTCGGTCGATGACGACCACGGATCAGAACAGCAGACCCGACACGGGCGCGTCCGAAAATCTTGCGGCGGAACGAGACTGGCGGGGCATCGCCACCGAAGATGTCGACGATCTGCCGTCGGCGGCCGGCGTCTTCCTGCGGGCCAGGTCCCGACGGTTGCTCGGCGAGTTGGTCCGTCCGCACCGGCGGCAGGTGCGCTGGCTGCTACTGGTCATTCTCGTGCAGAACCTCGCCTGGCTGGCCGGGCCCTGGCTGGTCGGTCTGGGCATCGACAATGCGCTCCCGGCACTGATGGACGACGGCAGCGTGGCACCGTTGATCTGGATCGGGTCGGCAATGCTGCTTGCGGCCGGAACCGATGCGATCCTGCGGTACGCCTTTCTGCAGCGCACCGGGGCGATCGGCCAGGACATGTTGCTCACCTTGCGCCGCAGGGTGTTCAGCCATGTGCAGCGCCTGCCCCTCGCCTTTCACGAGCGGTATACCTCCGGCCGGGTCATCTCCCGGCTGACCTCTGACGTCGACGCCCTCAACGAGTTGCTCGACGAGGGCTTGGACGGTTTGCTCACCGCGCTGTTCTCGATCATGACGATCGGCATCGTGCTGATCGTCCTCGATCCACCGTTGGGCCTGGTCACGATGCTGGCCTTCCCGTTGCTGTTACTCCTGGGGCGCTGGTTCCAGCAGAACTCGGCCAAGGCCTACCGGCGTACCCGCGAGACGGTCGCGATGGTCATCGTCCAGTTCGTCGAGTCACTGGGCGGGATCCGGGCAGTGCACGCCTTCCGCCGGGAGCCGCGGGACACCGAGATCTTCCGC
>JACCUM010000426.1 GCA_013811805.1 Geodermatophilaceae bacterium
GATGGCGCAGATCAGCCCGAACGCGACGACGGTCAGGACCGAACGCGCCGCGTGGGCGGCCTGCCACCGGTCGCGGAACTGCTCCCAGTTCGGCGGTGGCGCGGCGGGCGACCACGTCATGATCGCGGCGTTGATCGGGAAGTGCACGATCACGGTGACGAGCATGCCGACGAGCAGGCAGCCAACCGCCGACAGGAGGAGTCGGCGGGAAGGTGGATTCCGCCACGACGCCGCCAGGGCAGCGAGCGTCGCGATCAGCGCGAGCCCGCCGATCGGCGGCACCGCTTGGGTGTACGCAGGGGTAATCGCTTGGTGATACCCGATCCAGAGCTCGGCCGAGCTGCCTAACGACGCTTCACTCAGCCAGGTCCCCAGGATCGCCCCGGCCAGCACTCCACTCAGGATGATCGCCACCCGATGGGCCGCGCCGAGCAGCACCGGAACCGGCCCCGAGCCGGTCTGCGGCGTGCCCATGGGACGAGTTCTCAGTTCTTGAGTATTCGCCATGACTTCCTCTTCTTCCAGATATTAATCCGAAGCTACTTCGGACGAAATAGACGATCGCACACAGCCTCAGCATCGTCAAGACACCAAGAAGTACGTGCACCTCGAAAACGGCGACTCCGGCCGATGACCACGGCTGCACCGACTGCGGCGGGATGACCTCTCCCCGCAGGCCTGATCAGTCGCTGACGGGTTGCTCCGCGAGGAAGAGGCGGCACCAGGTGTCGACGAGCCACCGTTCGAATCTCACTGGCGCCCAGCCGCGTTCGTGCACCAGCAGGTAGTAGAACTCGGCGGAGTTCATGCTCCACACGACGTCGGCGATCTCCTCGACGTCCAACTCGGGGCGCAGATCCCCGGTAGCGATGAGATCTCGGGCGAGGGAACGCATGTTCTTCGCGCGACGGGACGCGATGTCGTCGCGAATCCGAGCGAGTTCCGGAGCCTGGGCCGCCGCGTCGCGCAGGACCAGGTGCAGTGGGCCTACCCGCTCCGCGATCGCGCGTACCGCGGCGGCGTACGTTTCGAGCTTGTCCCGAGCCCGGGTCTGGGCCTTCATGCGACGCACGTAATCGCGTTCCTCGGCAGGTATCACCTCGTCCGTACCCGACAGCGCGGTCTCCAGCAGCAGGCGGAAGATCACCGACTTCGCGCCCACGGCTGCGTAAACCGTGTCTACCGCCACCCCCGCGTCGGCGGCAACCTGAGCGACGGTGGTCGCGGCGTACCCCTGCTTGGTGAACAGCCGGCGGCCGGCCGCCAGGATGCTCGACCGGGTCTGCCGGGCCTGTTCGTCACGCAGGGGCGAGCGGTACGTGCGGCTCTTGACGGAGTCGGGCATGCGTCCTATCTTACCGGTATTGACCCGAAGCCAATTCGGATGATTTAGAAGTCCGAAAACCAAGGAGGAGTCGTGCAGGCCCAGCGAACGAACGGCGTGGTCGTCCGAGGTCCCGGAGAAGGGCCGGCCACTTGGGCCATGGGGTCGTTGTTCGAACGGCTTGCGTCCGGCCGGGAAACAGGTGGCGCCTTCGATCTGACCCTGGCCACCCAGCCGCCGGGTATTGCACCACCGCTGCACGTCCACACCCGCGAGGCGGAAGCCTTCTACGTACTCGAGGGGACGATGGTCTACCAAGCCGGCGACGAATTTCACCACCTGGCTGCCGGGTCCTTCATCTACCTTCCACCGGGCGTGCCGCACGCGTTCCGCATCACCGGAACGACGCCGGTGCGTTTCCTGAGCTTCGACTCCCCCGCCGGGCTGATGGACCTCTACGACGAGGTCGGCATGCCAGCCAGAGAGCGCAGGCTGCCTGGGGCCGACGGGTTTTCGATCGACGAGGAGATTCCGCGCTGGAGCGAAATCAGCCCGCGGTACGGGCTGCAGGTCGTCGGCCCGCCCATTCCCTTGGACATCTGAAACACCCGCGCTACAACACTCCAGAACCCGAAACGATCACGAACCGCCCCTGATCGCTGATTTAGCAGCCGTCGCGAACTGCTGACGTCCGGCGAACCCGCCGATCGCCCACACCGTGAACTGCTGAAGCGGATTGTCCCTGGGCTCACCTGTCGCGTCGATCAGGTGAGCTCCGCTGAAGGGCAGGTACACGTTGTTCGCTCGAGCCGCGAAAGCGGCGCCGGGACCATAGTGGCCCCACTTCGTGGTGGCCTTGAGGACATTCAACCCGTATACCGGCCAGGAGTCCTCCATCGGAAACATGTCGATGGGCGGGCTGGTCCGGCCGAGTTTCTTGGTGATGAACGTGAAGCGGAACGTCGTGCTCAGCGAATATGTCGTATTTCCGGGGTTCTGCCGGACGGTGCGGGAAGTGAGCTTGACCCGGGCCGCGGTGCCGCTGATCCAGTCGATCAACGCCTGAAAGGAAATGACTAGTCGCGAACCGTCCGAGAATGCGATAGTCCGGCTTCCATCAAGGCGATCATCGATGTCGAAGGGAGGTGCGAGGAAAGCTTCTTGGTCCGGAGCGCCGCTCCCGGCGTCCCTAGGAAAGGCTTCGGGGCCTTGCCACACGTCGACGTCCGGCTCCGTGGCCGGAACAGGGATCACCAACGACTGGTGACCGTCCAGCGACGAATCCTCGTCGCGTGGCTCGGGACCGGATACGGATTCGGACGGATCTGACTGCATGCCCATAGCGCCCACTCTCTGTGGCAGTAAGTGACGTCTCGGCACGATTCTTCTAGGACGACGGTCGCCGCGGCTAGGTCAGCGGACACGGCTGAGAATTCCAGTGCGCCAGACTTGCCCTGAGTACGACGCCCTCATGGGCGAAAGCACGCGGACTCGAAGTGGCACGAGCCGACCACGGCGCTCGCCTCACTTCGTTGAGCGGATTGCCGTCCTGCTCGCCGCTGCCATACCCCGGGCTGCGGATTCCTGACATCTTTGCTCTTCGGCGGAGCACACTGACCGACACCGAAGCTGCGACAGCCGACGAAGAAAATGGGCGGTACCGATGCTGACAGATGCACAGGAGCACACGCTTCTGGGTCTGCTGCGGGACGTGGCGGCCGCGGAGACATCCGTCGAGTTGCGCCGAGATGTGGGCGGGCGGCTGATGCGGCTGCTGGGTGCGGACTATCTGGCCTCGTACGTGTGGTCACCGCGCGGGGAGTGCTTCGGCTCGCGGGTCGCGCTGAACATGAGCGATGCCAACCTCACCCGCTACGAGCAGTACTTCCAGTTCCATGACCCGATCACCCACCGGCTGCAGGTCTATCGCCGGGCCACCTGCGTCGAGGAGGTCATGAGCGAACGCGATCTCATGCGGACCGAGTTCTACACCGACTTTCTGTCGGTCGACGGACTGCATCACGGCCTGAACTACTTCGCCTGGTCCGGCCAGCACAACCTCGGCGACCTGCGCTTGTGGCGCCAACGTCGGCACGGTCCGTTCGGCGAATCGGAACGCCGAGTGCTGGACGCGGTCGGAGCTGCCTTGACCTCCGCGCTAACCCGGATGGCAGTCCCGAACGCGGGGCCGCAACCGTCGGCGGCCTGGGCAGCCCTGACCGACCGGGAGCGGCAAGTGGCGCGTGCCGTCGCACGCGGCATGACCGACCGCGAGGTCGGCGAAACGCTGTTCATGTCGTACGGAACGGTGCGGGCTCACCTTCAGCACATCTACGACAAGCTCGCCGTACGAAACCGGACCGAACTCAGCAGGCTGCTGCTGCAGCGCGCGCCCGACCCCGCGTAGGCAGCGGCACCGTACATATCAGCGAATCTGCTGATGCGGCTGCTGCCCGGATCAGTGCAGCATGCGCCCCAAGGCCCGGCATCAGCCGTGGCTCAGGAAGGCGAACATCGATGAGTGACGGCTCCGGAGGAGACGCGGGCCAGTTGGTGGCCCGGTTGGCCGATCGAGCCGTGTCGGTGCCGGATGTCGTCACCGAGATGGAAACCGCCGTCTCGGCTGCGCAACACCTGAACGCCCTTTCCGGCTATGACGCCGAGCGCGCACGCCGCATCGCAGTCTCGTTTTCCGATCCGTCCGATGCCGGGCCGCTCAGTGGCCTACCGCTACTAGTCAAGGATGCAATCGACACCGCGGACCTTGCGACCACCGGAGGCACCCCGGCGCTGGCGGGACGCAGGCCGCCAGCAGACGCGCCCGCGGTACAACGTCTGGTCGCAGCCGGGGCGTGGGTCGCAGCAAAGACGACCATGCACGAGTTGTCATTCGGGATCACCTCGAACAACGCCTGGACCGGGCCCGCACGCAACCCCTACCAGCCGGACCTGATCGCCGGAGGATCCAGCGGTGGCGCGGCAGCCGCAGTCGCGGCCGGGATTGCCACGGTAAGCCTCGCCGCGGACACCGGCGGATCGGCCCGCCTACCCGCGGCCCTGTGCGGAGTGGTCGGGTTTCGACCGACGCACGGTCGCTACCCCGGTGCGGGCGTGGTACCGATCTCGCACACCCGCGACACGATCGGGGTGATGGCTCGCAGCGTCTCCGACGTCGCTCTCATCGATGCGGTACTCGCCGCCGAGAGAGGTGCAGATACGGAGACACCCGCGCCTCGCGGGGTACGCCTGGGCGTCCCGGCACAGTTCTGGCGCGACCTGGACAGCGGCGTGACCACTGTTGCCAGGGCAGCCCTGGACCACCTGAGCGACGCAGGCGTCGTGCTCGTCGAGGTGGACATCGGCGGGGTCCTGGAATTGAATGCCGCAGTCGGCTTTCCAGTCTGCTTCTACGAGTTCCCCCGCGATCTGGCCGGCTACTTGAGTGCAGCCGGCTACGAGCTGACCGTCGACGACATCCGCCGCGCGGTCGCCAGCCCCGACGTTGCCGGAGTGTGGGACCTCCTCGCCGGCGACGGGGCCGTGAGCGAGCCGCAGTATGGCGAAGCGCTGGACGCCCGGCGGCGGCTGCAGGTGGAGTACGCGGCTGTGCTGACCAGGAACGAGCTGAGCGCCCTCGTCTTCCCCACCGCGCCGCTGTCAGCTCGTCCCATCGGAGACGACGACACCGTCGAACTGAACGGGACGAGACAGCCGACGTTTGGCACCTACATCCGCAACACCGACTTGGCCGGTAATGCCGGACATCCCGGAATCAGCATCCCAGCTGGCCTGGCGCCCAATGCCCTTCCCGTCGGGATCGAACTCGACGGTGCTCTCGGCGACGACGTCACAGTGCTTGCCCTCGCCGCAACCGTCGAGCGCGTCCTGCCGGCCACGCCCAGCCCGGTTCTATCCCGGTCACCATTTCCAGGAGGACATCATGTCGCCGCTGCTTCCCACTAGGCTCACTGCCCGTTACGGCAGCGAGCATCCCTTCGCCAGCGCCGGGATGGCGTTCGCCGGTGAGACACCCGAACTCGCCATCGCCGTCAGCAACGCCGGTGGGATCGGCGCGATCGGTGTCGGCTTTATGCAACCCGACACGTTGCGGCAGACCATCCAGTCCGTACGCGACGCGACCGGCGGCGCACCGTTCAACATCAACTTCATCACCGTCTTCGACAACGACGGGCAGATCCGGGTATGCGCCGAGGAGCAGGTGCCGATCGTCTCCTTCCATTGGGGGCATCCCTCCGCGGAGCACCTCGCCCTGTTGCGTGATGCCGGGACGTCGGTGTGGGAGCAGGTCGGGACTGTCGAGAACGCCCGGCGCGCCGCCGGCGACGGTGTCGAGGCCGTGGTCGCGCAAGGATGGGAAGCCGGCGGACACAACTACGGTGGGCTACCGACGTTCGTCCTCGTACCCCAGATGCGCGATGCGCTCAATGACACGCTGCTGCTTGCCAGTGGTGGGATCGTGGACGGACGCGGCGTGGCCGCCGCCCTTGCCCTCGGAGCCGATGGAGTCTGGGTCGGTACGCGGTTGTTGGCCTCGCCAGAGGCCAACGTGCACCCGGAGCATCAGCGACGGCTGCTCTCGGCAAACGGAACGGACACCACCCGCTCCGGCATCTTCGGCCCGGAGATGCCCGCCTTCAACCCGATGCGGCTGCACCGCAACAATGTGGTCGCCGAGTGGACCGAGCGGCTGGCCGAAGTGCCGACCGACCGCAGCGAGCAACCGGAGATCGGCCGTACCCAGTTCCTCGGTCAGGAGCACGTCAAGTTGAAGTTCGACGTGATGCTGCCGGTGCCGGTCACCACTGGGGATTTCGAGGAGATGCCCTGGTTGATGGGACAGGGCGTCGGACTCGTGCATGAGGTCATGCCCGCAGCGGAGATCGTCTCCGAGATGATGCAGGACGCCGCTGCGATCGTGTCGCGGCTGTCCGGTGCGGTGACGTCCAGCCCCCGCTGAGCGACTGGCCGTGGAACCGTCACAACGCTGACCGGCGCGTCGTTCACAGACCACCGCGGGGACGTATCAAGCCGCAGCGGGTTGCATCAGATGACCGTGTCGTACTCCCCCGATAGTCTGCGAGGACTGACTTCGTCTCGACCAAGGAGTATCTGATGGCCTCGCGTCTGAACCCGTACATCAGCTTCGCCGGCGACGCCCGACAAGCCATGGAGTTCTACGAGAGCGTCTTCGGCGGCACCCTGACGCTCAACACCTTCGGGGAATTCAGCCCGCCGGACTCCCCGGGCGCCGACAA
>JACCUM010000077.1 GCA_013811805.1 Geodermatophilaceae bacterium
GCACCCGAACGTTTCGCTCACCGGCCCTGCATCGGCTCCGTCACCGTCCCCCGGCCCTGCTGGCCGCCCCGATCCGGCGACTGCGGCACCTGTCGCTGCGTAGCCGGCGTCTTGGGAAGCTCAAGAAACGGTTGTGGTGGCGCGAACAGCCCAAGCCCAAGGTCTCGGCGGAGACCAAGGCCGAGCTCACCGCGCACTTCGCTGACGATGTCCGGTTGCTGGGTCGGCTGATCGATGCTGACCTGTCTGCCTGGACAGGTCCAGCTCAGATCGACCGTCGATCCTGACAGCTTGCACGGAGGGTGAACCGAACGGGCCCGGTGAGCGTAGTAGAGATAGGAAAGTTCACTGACAGCAGTCGGGTTGCCCGCAAAGGGACCGCTGCCTAAGGTGTATGCGGTCGCAGGCAACACATCACGGCCGTTGCGTAGTTCGGCCGTTACGGAGGGTTTAGTGACCACGTTGTCCCCGGGAGTCCAGGAAGTCCTGGACGCTCATGGTCTTGACCCTGCACCGATCGATCCAGGACTGCGCTCCTCGCAGATGGCTGGGCACGTTCTGACGATCTTCCTGATGGATGTCGTGATCACGGTCGGCGCCCTGTTCCTGGCCAAGCGGGTGCGCTTCGAGAGCACCGCGGTCATCGGCGGCGGGTCGCCCTCCCTTCCCCTTTCCGGCACCAGGTACACGGTCGTCGTGGTCTGCCTGGCCGCTGCCTGGCTGCTGACGTTGGCGATCCGTGGCGGTTACCGCCGCGGGATCTTAGGGGTCGGCCTGGAGGAGTACAAGCGGGTCATCGGCAGCACCGCCCTGCTCGCCGGCGCCGTAGCCATCGTGTGCTACCTCGGCAGGATCGAAGTCGCCCGCGCCTTCCTCGCCGTCGCGTTCCCGGTCGGCGCGGTCGGGCTGGTAATCGGCCGCTCGATCGCCCGCAAGTGGCTGCACCGGGCGCGCGAGCGTGGTCACCTCGTGCGCCGCGTTCTCGTCGTCGGAGATCATGCCCACGTCGGTCAACTGGTGTCGGTGCTGCGTCGTGAGTCCTACCTCGGATATGCCGTCGTGGGCGCGTGCCTGCCGACCTATGAAGAGGATTTCCTGCCGGCAGAGGACATTCCGGTCTTCGGTGGACTCAACGACGTCGCCGAAGTGGCTCAGGCGGTCAGTGCTGACACTGTCGCCGTCACCGCGGTCTCCGGGTCCGGAACGGCGTTTCTGCGCCGCCTGGCCTGGTCGCTGGAGGGTGTCGGGGTCGAACTGCTGGTCGTACCCAGCCTGACCGATATCGCCGGGCCGCGCATCCAGATGCGCCCGGTTGCCGGACTGCCCCTGCTGCACGTGCGGGAGCCGGAGTTCACCGGCATGCGGCGGCTGTCCAAGGCGGCCTTCGACCGGGTTGCGGCGACCGCGCTGCTCGCCCTGCTCAGCCCTCTCTTCCTGGTCGTCGCCATAGCAATCAAGCTGGGTGATGACGGTCCTGCCTTCTTCCGGCAGACCCGCGTCGGCACCCACGGCGAGGAGTTCAGGTGCTGGAAGTTCCGCTCGATGGTGACCGACGCCGACAAGCGCATCGACAGTCTGCGCGCGCACAGCGACCGCGACGGCGTCCTGTTCAAGATCCATAACGATCCACGGGTCACTCGGGTGGGTCGCTTCCTGCGGCGCAGTTCACTGGACGAACTTCCGCAACTCATCAACGTCGTACGCGGACAGATGAGTCTGGTCGGGCCTCGCCCGCCGCTGCCGAGCGAGGTACGCCAGTACGGCGACGACGTCCGTCGGCGCTTGCTGGTTCGCCCTGGGATCACCGGTCTCTGGCAGATCAGTGGGCGTTCAGACCTGTCGTGGGAGGACACCGTGCGCCTCGACCTCTATTACGTCGAGAACTGGTCTTTCTTCGGTGACCTGTTGATCCTCGCCAAGACGGCTCGTGCCGTCGTATCCAGAGCGGGCGCGTACTAACCGCGATTTCGCGGGAACTCCTCTTAGAGTGGCCCGAGGTAGCGACCTGGAGATGGTCGCCGACGGCTAGGCTCGAGAGGGGGCAGAAGCGTGCACATATTGTTCGTGTGTACCGGCAATATCTGCCGCTCCCCCACCGCCGAACGGTTGGTGACCGCCTATGCGGAGGCGAATCTGCCCGACCCGACCGAACTCACCGCCAGCAGTGTGGGCATCCACGCGGTGGTCGGGAATCCGATGGAGCCGACTGCGGAAATGGTGCTCTCCGGGCTGGGCGGAGATGGCCGCAACTTCCGCGCCAGGCAGATCACCGAAGACCAGGTGGCCGCCGCCGACGTCATCCTCACCATGACCCGCCATCACCGGAACAAGGTTCTCAACGGCTCCCCACGAACCCTGCCGAGGACGTTCACGCTCCGGGAGGCGCAGGCCCTGCTCTCTGCTGTACGCGTCGATGCGCTGTCCGACCCGGCCGATCTCACCCAGCGCGGACGTGACCTCGTCGCCGAGATGGGCCGATTGCGCGCCACTCGGATCCACAGCGCCAGGCGATCCGACGACATCGGCGACCCGATCGGCCGCGACATCGATACCTTTCTGCGCATCGGCGATGACATCGCCGAGTCGCTGCTGCCGTGGCTGGCGGTCTGTTGTGGAGTCGACCAGAACGCGCATTCGTCGGTGTAGCGCTTCTTGTATCGGTGGCCGTTCGTACGGCCCGTACGAACGTGTTCGTCGCTCTTGCGTTCTCAGGGTCGCCCGAGGGCTCGGTAGGTCCAACCCGCCGCCCGCCACTTATCCGGATTCAATGCGTTGCGCCCGTCCAGAATGCGTTTCGCGCGGGTGATCCCGTCGAGTGATGCGGGCTCGAGGGTGCGGAATTCGTCCCACTCGGTGAGATGCAGAATGAGATCGCTATCGCGCGCGGCGTCGACGGCCGAGCTGCAGTAGTCCAGTTGCGGGTATTTCCTGCGCGCGTTGTTCAGAGCCTGTGGGTCGTACACGCCGACGTCGGCTCCGCGGGACCGCAGGGCGCTTGCCACATCCAGGGCCGGAGAGTCTCTGATGTCATCGGAGTCGGGTTTGAAGGCCGCTCCCCAGACACCGATTCGCTTACCGTCGACATTCCCGCCGAGCTCCTCGACGGCGAGGTCGATCATTCGCGTCCTGCGGCGCAGGTTGATCGCGTCGACCTCACGGAGGAAGGACACGGCTTGGACCACACCCAATTCCTCGGCCCGGGCCATGAAGGCGCGGATGTCCTTGGGTAGGCAACCGCCGCCGAAGCCGAGCCCGGCCTTGAGGAAACGTGGGCCGATCCGGTCGTCGTGGCCCAGGGCTTCGGCCAGCGTCGCCACGTCTGCGCCGGTGACCTCGCAGATCTCGGCCATCGCGTTGATGAAGGAGATCTTGGTGGCCAGGAAGGAGTTGGCGGCGACCTTCACCAACTCGGCGGTGGGCAGGTCGGTGACGATGACCGGGCAGCCGCCGTCGATGACCGTGGCGTAGACGGCCCGCAGAAGACTTTCTGCTTGGTCGGTGGCCACTCCGAAGACCAGCCGGTCCGGCCGCAGGGTGTCCTTGACCGCGTACCCCTCCCGGAGGAACTCCGGATTCCAGGCGAGATCGACTCTTCTGCCAGCCGGTGTGTGTTCTCGTAGTTCGTGGGCCAGGCGGGTGGCAGTGCCGGCCGGGACGGTCGACTTGCCGACCACCAGGGCCGGTTTCGTCAGCTCTGCGGCTAACGATCTCGTTGCCGCGTCCACGAAGCGCAGGTCGGCGGCATCGCTGCCGGCCTGTTGCGGGGTTCCGACGCACAGAAAATGGATGTCGGCGTTGGCGGCGACGTCCGGGTAGGAGGTCGTGAACCGCAGCCGTCCGCTGTCCAGACCACGGCGCAGGAGGTCCTCCAGGCCGGGCTCGAAGAACGGCACGTGCCCGGCCGACAGCTGGGCCACCTTGTCGGCATCGGTGTCCAACCCGACGACCTGATGGCCCAGCTCGGCCATGCCGGCAGCGTGGGTGGTCCCAAGGTAGCCGGTGCCGATCACACTGAGTCGTACGTTCGTCAACTGCTCCCCGCATTCCGGTCGTCTGCTGGCCTGCCTATCACCGGCCGCGTTGGTTTGGCTGCGCTCGCCAACCAGAGTGACGTGCGGCGGCCCACAGACTGTCACGCCCCCGCGTCCGAGTGGTGCGCCCGGTCGCGGTCAGCTGGACGGACATTGGAGGGCCAGCATCGCCCCAGGACTGGCCAACCGCAGTGTCCTAGGCTGGGTGGCGATCCGTCCGGCAGGAGTGGATCATCGCCGGCGTGGCGCAATTGGCAGCGCACCCGACTTGTAATCGGGCGGTTCCCGGTTCAAATCCGGGCGTCGGCTCTCGTATTTTGTAAGAGTTCGGCTGATGGTTGACGTTTGGCCAAATGGTGAGGTCCTGGATCTGTCGGACAGCTGCAGGCAGGTGGAAGTTTTCCGGCTTGCCGACAGCCCGTTCCACCCTGCTTGGCTGTGGTACGGAACGAGGTCGCTGGTAGGACGGCGTGCTTGCTCGCTACCGCAGGGAGCGGAAGTGGGCGAGGACGGCGAGTACTCGGCGGTGGTCGTCGGCTGACTCCTCGAGGCCCAGTTTCAGCAGAATCTGACGGACATGCGCCTCGACGGTCTTGGGGCTGACGACGAGACGCTCTGAGATGGCCCGGTTGGAGCGGCCCTCGGCCATGAGAAGCAGTGCCTCTCATCTCGCGGTTACCATCACGGCATGGCTGAGATTGCGAACGCGCCGCAAACGTGCGCTGAGTGCGGCGCGCTCATGGGCAACAAAACTGCGCACTTGGACTGGCATGAGCGGACCCTCGA
>JACCUM010000082.1 GCA_013811805.1 Geodermatophilaceae bacterium
GGCTTCATGTACTCGCCGTACGTGCTGCGGCGGCCAGATCTCGTGGCAGCTGCCAGCGCCGTAGCTGCCGCGTCCGCGGCTGCGTCTGATTCGGCCGGCCGCTCGGTGCTGGAAGCGCCGGCCGGCCCGGACGCCGTACCGGTCGACGGCCCACCCACCAAGCTGGCCCACACCGGAGCCGACGACGCCGGAGACGACAGGGACGACGGCGTGCCGGGAATCTTCGGCGTGGAGGCCACGGCTGACCGTCCGCCGCGGTCGGAGATGCCCCCGGTCGCACTTGATCCACACCCCAGTGACGTCGATGACGTCGGCGCCTACGCCGAGGGGCCGTACGCCGATGGGGACTCCGCCGATCAACCGTACGCCGCCCGGTCCTACGCCGAGGATGGCAATGCCAGCCCTCGGCGCGGGCGGACAGGTCCGCGCGTAGTGGCAGTGCTGCTCGCATTGCTGCTCGTCGGCGCCGCGGCCTATGTCGGGTTCAACCTGGTCAGCTCGGATGGAGAAGGGGACGGCGCGGGAACCCAAGGTACGACTGACACAGCGGCGCCGCCCCCCGAGCCGGTCACTCAGCAGATCGGTGACCACGCTTACGTGCCCGTCGGCTCCCGTGCCGGCGAAACCTGCGCCGGGAATGCTGATGGCGAAGTAGCGGAGTACTTCGAGACCACGAATTGCGCGTCCTTGGCCCGCGAGCTGTACACCACCGAGATCGACGGGATCGCGGTCATCGTTGCCGTCGCCCGGGTGACCATGCCCGACGAGGCGACGGCAGCAGACTTCAAGGGCATCGTCGACTCTGAGGGGACCGGCAACGTGAACGACCTGCTGGCAGCCGGTCAGACGTTCCCCAACGGTCCGACCGAGCTCGTGCCCGACGCGTACGCCTCCAAGATGCAGGGCGCCGAACTCACCATCATCGAAGCCGGTTGGCAGGATCCGGCCAACCCCGGAAGCCTCGAGGCTCTCCGCGAATTGGCCAGAGAAGCGCTCGCTCTCCAACGTACGGCCTAGGACGGCGGCCAAGACATGCACCTCCTGGTTCTCGGTGGGACGGTCTTCCTGTCCCGCACGGTCGCCGAGACTGCGCGCGATGCCGGACATCAGGTCACCTGCGCTGCCCGCGGGGTCTCGGGCAATCCTCCCGACGGCGTCGAGTTCGTCCAGGTCGATCGTGACCAGCCCGACGGGCTCGCTGCGCTTGATGCTGCCGAGTTCGACGCCGTCGTCGATGTGGAGGTCCAGTCACCGACTCGGGTACGTCGGGCATTGGACGCTGTGGGCGCCAAAGCCGGTCACTGGACGTATGTGTCGAGCGGATCGGTCTACGGCGATGAAGAAACCACTGGTCAGGATGCGGCCAGTGCCCCAGTTGTGGCGCCCCCGCCGAAGGGCTCCGACGAGACAGACCGCGAGTTGCACGGGCCGTTCAAGGCCGCCTGCGAGGCGGCGGTACGAGAAGCGGTCGGGGTCAAGGCCTTTGTCTGCCGGGCCGGTTTGATCGTCGGGCCCCGAGATGCATCTGACCGGTTCGGTTACTGGCCGGCGAGGTTGGCCGCCGGAGGCGAGGTTCTTGTTCCCGGCGCGCCCGACGACCTCGTGCAGTACGTCGATGTCCGGGATCTCGCACAGTGGATCGTGCACTGCGCGCAGAACTGGGTCGTAGGCACCTTCGACGCCGTTGCCGCGCCGCAACCGTGGGGAACGGTCATCGACGCGATGGCCACCGCCGTCGGAGGGCCCGAAGTGGCGCTGACCTGGGTGCCGGGCCCGTGGCTGGGCGAGCAGGGGGTGGCGCCCTGGGCGGGTCCGGACTCGCTTCCGTTGTGGTTGCCGCTGCCGGCCTACGCGGGATTCATGAGCCGCGACGTCTCAGCATCTCTGGAGGCGGGGCTGACCACCCGGAGCACCGCGGAGATCGCCACATCGGCGCTGGAATGGGAGCAGGTTCTCGGCCTGGACCGGGACCGGCGCTCGGGGATCACCCGCGAACGCGAAGCCGATCTCCTCGCGGCGTGGCACGCCGCTGTCTGACGGCTGGGGTCCGAGTCAGCTCGACGTCGCAGCGGCCAGAGCCATGTCGGTGAGAACCTGGGACATCGCCTCGGGACCCAACTCACCGGCGCTGTGCGGAGTCGAGTTGATCAGACCGAACAGAGCGTGTGCGCGGGCCCGGATCTGAGCCTGATCGGTGCTCGGATGCAGCCGGGTCAGCGTGCCCACCCATACCTCGACGTAACGGCGCTGAAGCTGACGGACCCGGCGGCGGTCGGCTTCTGCGACGTTGGCCAGGTCCCGGTCCTGTACGACGATCAGCGCCGGATTCGACAGCGCGAAATCGGTCTGCCAGGCGATCAAGCCGGCCAGGGCCGTCAGCGGGTCCCCGTTGGCCGCCTCGACCCGGGCCTGCCCCCCGGCCAGCAGTCGCTCACTGATCCGGATCAGCATCTCGGCGAGGATCGCGTCCTTGCTCTCGAAGTGCCGGTAGATACCCGGGCCGGTGATACCCGCTGCCGCGCCGATGTCGTCCACCCCGACACCGTGGAACCCACGCTCGGCAAACAGCTGGGCCGCCACCCGGAGGATCTCATCGCGCCGGGTCGGGCGAACCCCCCTACCGTCGTCGCGATGAACCGCCGCATCCGAGAGCGGGATCCATGCCCCGACTTGATCGGCCTCGGTATCGGCCACTGTGTCAGCGTCGGTGGGCCGGGACATGAGGGCAGTGGCTTCGGAGTCGGTCAGGCGCCGGCGATGGAGGGAGCGGTCGGGTCCGACGTCGTTGCTCGGTTCTCGCGTGCCAGGTAGTCCTCGATCGCCTCGATGTCGCGTGAAGAGCGCTTCACCACAGTCAGCAGATCGCTCATGCTCGAAACCTCCTCAACCTGCTCCTTGATGAACCACTGCATGAACTGGTCGGAGGCGAAGTCGTTCTCCTCCCGGGCGATGGCGGTCAACTCGTAGATCTGCTCGGTGACCCGCTTCTCCTGATCCAGCGCCAACAGAACCGGCGCGACGATGTCGGCGAAGTCGTTGATCGGGCCGTCGATGCTGGGGATGGCGACTTTCGCATCGGCATCCAGGAGGTACTGGATCATCATCATGGCGTGATCGCGCTCTTCGAGGGCCTGGGCATAGAACAGGGCCGCCATCTGCGGCATCGTCATGGCGTCGAAGTGGATCGCGCAGGCGAGATATTGCTGGTGCGCGGCGAACTCGTGCCCGATCTGCTCGTTCAATCGCGCGATGAAGCGTGGCGCTGCCATGGGTCTGCTCCTGCGATCGGATGTGTCCCGGTCGGAAAGGACTCCGCCGGTCGGAGAGAAATCTAGCTTGCTGCGGCGTTGCGGCCATCGGAGTCCCTTCTTTCGGCGCTACTACGCTCGCGGTTGTGGCCAAGCCGAAAAAGCGCTGCTGCTTGTCCCGTCCGCGGTGCAAGAGATGCCCGGTGCGGATGCTGGCCGAGGGCCGGTTGCCGGAGGGATACACCGTCAAGAAGCGCAAGCTGGTCAAGCTCGAGAAGGTGGCCGGAAACAAGACTGCCAAGCAGCGGCGGACCAAGGCCGGCTGACTGCTGGCTCGCGCACGCCGTACGGATGCGGTGCAGCGGGCCGTACCGATGGTCTACAGGGAAACTGGACCAAGACGTTAACGTTGGTTAACATCCTCGATGTCGTCGAGGAAAGGGTGGGGAGGGTGAGGCAATGGATGCGCCGGTGTTGACCAGTGCCGCCGCTCCCGGCAGCGCCCAGTTTCGCAGCTTCGCAGGGGCTCACGAGCGCCTCTGTGCGGATCTCGCCGATCAACTCCAGGCCGCTCGTGATGGTGGTGGAGAGCGGGCTCGGACCAGGCACCTTGCGCGCGGGAAGTTGCTTCCTCGTGATCGGGTTGATGCGCTGGTGGATCCGGCTTCGCCGTTCCTGGAGCTGTCCCCCCTTGCCGCACAAGGGCTCTACGACGGGGACGCGCCGAGTGCCGGGATCATCACCGGGGTAGGCCGGGTGTCGGGTCGGGAATGCGTGATTGTCGCCAACGACGCCACCGTCAAGGGCGGCACGTACTACCCGCTCACGGTCAAGAAGCACCTGCGCGCGCAAGAGGTCGCGCTGCAGAACCGGTTGCCCTGCATCTATCTCGTCGATTCCGGTGGCGCCTTCCTACCGCGTCAGGACGAGGTGTTCCCCGACCGCGACCACTTCGGCCGGATCTTCTACAACCAGGCGACGATGTCCCGGGCCGGGATCCCGCAGGTGGCTGCGGTGATGGGCTCGTGCACGGCCGGCGGTGCGTACATGCCCGCCATGAGCGACGAGGCCGTCATCGTCCGGAACCAGGGCACGATCTTCTTGGGTGGGCCGCCGCTGGTGAAGGCGGCAACCGGCGAGGTGGTGACCGCCGAGGAACTCGGTGGGGGAGACCTACACAGCCGGACCAGCGGGGTCACCGACCACCTGGCCGAGGACGACGCGCATGCGTTGCAGATCGTCCGGCAGATCATCAGCACGCTCGGACCGCGTGCCCAGCGGCCCTGGGACGTGGAGCCCACCGAGGAGCCGGTAGTCGATCCGGGCGAACTGCTCGGCGTGCTGCCGACCGACACCCGGACCCCGTACGACATCCGGGAGGTCATCTCCCGGATGGTCGATGGCAGTCGCTTCGCTGAGTTCAAGTCGCTGTACGGCCAGACGCTGGTCACCGGTTTCGCCCGCATCCACGGTCATCCGGTCGGCATCCTTGCCAACAACGGGATCCTGTTCTCCGAGTCAGCGCTCAAGGGTGCGCATTTCATCGAACTCTGCGACCGCCGCAGCATCCCGTTGTTGTTCCTGCAGAACATCACTGGCTTCATGGTCGGCCGGGACTACGAAGCCGGCGGCATCGCCAAGGCCGGGGCCAAGATGGTCACTGCGGTGGCCTGTGCTCGGGTCCCGAAGCTGACCGTCGTGATCGGTGGATCGTTCGGCGCCGGCAACTACGCGATGTGTGGCCGCGGGTACTCACCGCGGTTTCTGTGGACCTGGCCCAATGCCCGGATCTCGGTGATGGGCGGTGAGCAGGCCGCATCGGTCCTGGCGCAGGTGCGCCGCGATCAGCTCGAGAAGGGCGGCACGGAGTGGAGTTCTGCGGACGAGGAGTCGTTCAAGGACCCGATCCGCGACCAATACGAAGTCCAAGGTCATCCCTACTACGCAACGGCTCGCCTCTGGGACGACGGCGTCATCGACCCACGCGACACTCGTACGGTCCTGGGTCTGGCCCTGTCCGCCTGCGCCAACGCACCGCTCGAGGACGTCGGCTACGGCGTCTTCAGGATGTGAGCAGCATCGTGACCAGCCAGCCGCGCCCATCCAATCCATTGTTCGACACCGTGCTGATCGCCAACCGTGGTGAGATCGCCGTACGGGTGGCACGCACGTTGCGCGACTTGGGAATTCGCTCGGTGGCGGTCTACTCCGATGCGGATACCGGCGCCCGGCACACTGAGGTGGCCGACGTCGCCGTACATCTCGGCGGATCGGCTGCGGCGGAGAGTTATCTGAACATCGAGCGGGTTCTCGACGCTGCCCGGCGTACCGGCGCGCAGGCGATCCACCCCGGCTACGGGTTTCTCGCCGAGAACGCCGCCTTCGCCCGAGACTGCGAGGCGGCCGGGATCGTCTTCATCGGACCGTCGGTCTCGGCGATCGAGGCCATGGGCGACAAGATCCGCGCCAAGCAGACCGTGCAGGCAGCCGGTGTCCCCGTCGTACCCGGGCGACACGACGTCGGGATGGACGACGCCGCAGTCATCGCCGCCTCGCACGAGGTCGGTTTCCCGGTGCTGCTCAAGCCCAGCGCCGGCGGTGGCGGCAAGGGGATGCGTCGAGTCGCTGAGCCGGAAGCCCTGGCCGAGGAGATCGCCGGCGCGCGTCGGGAGGCGAGGAGTTCGTTCGGCGACGACGCGCTGCTCGTCGAGCGATATGTGGACCGTCCGCGGCACATCGAGATCCAGGTGTTGGCCGACAACTACGGCACCGTCGTGCATCTCGGCGAACGCGAGTGCAGCCTGCAGCGCCGCCACCAGAAGATCATCGAGGAGGCGCCCTCGCCCTTGCTCGACGCGGAGATGCGGGAAGCCATGGGGTCGGCAGCCGTCGAGGCGGCACGCGTCGTCGGGTACGTCGGGGCGGGGACCGTCGAGTTCATTCTGAGCGCGGAGAAGCCGGGGGAGTTCTTCTTCCTCGAGATGAACACCCGGCTCCAGGTCGAGCACCCGGTCACCGAACTGGTCACCGGCATCGACCTGGTCGAGGCCCAGATCCGGGTGGCTGCCGGGCAGCCGTTGAGTCTGACGCAGGCCGAGATCACCCTGACCGGGCACGCGATCGAGGCGCGGGTCTACGCCGAGGATCCGGTACGCGGCTTCCTGCCCTCGGCCGGCCGGGTCCTCGACCTGCACGAGCCCACCGGCGAGCACGTCCGAGTCGACTCCTCGTTGTCGATCGGGACGGTCATCGGGACCGACTACGACCCGATGCTGTCCAAAGTCATTGCCTGGGGGCCTGACCGGGAGGCCGCTCGGCGACGACTGCTCGGCGCACTCGCCGACACTGTCATCCTCGGGTTGCGGACCAACGTGGGGTACCTGCGCGCACTGCTGGCCGATCCCGCCGTGGTTGCCGGCGATCTCGACACGGGTTTGGTCGAGCGGCGTGGCCCGGACCTGGTGCCGCCCTTCGACCAGGGGGTGTTGGCTGCGGCTGCGCTGCTTCGCCTGCTGGAATTGGAGCCGACGTCCGAGATCGTTGATCCGTTCGACGTGCCCGGCGGCTGGCGGGTGGGTCAGCCGGCTTGGGCGAGTTGGAAGATGCAGCTGGCCGGCCAGGAACCGGTCACAGTTCGGGTTCGTGGCCGGGCCGCTGCCGCGGAGGTGGCCGTCGGCGATGCAGATCCCGTCCCGGCCTCGGCGCGCTGGGATGACCGGTACCTGCACGTCACGGTCGCCGGTCGCCGGTCCCGGTACGCCTACGCCGAGGACGGCGACCTCGCCTGGTTCGGACTCGACGGTGACGCGGTCTCGATCCGGGAGACCGACGCGCTGACTGCGGCCCGGCACTCCGACGACGCGTCCGAATCCACCGGCGCCGTACTGGCACCGATGCCGGGAACGGTGACTTTGGTGCGGGCCGAACCCGGCGAGACCGTCCACAAGGGACAGGCGCTGATCGTGGTGGAGGCGATGAAGATGGAGCACGTCCTCACGGCGCCTCTGGATGGCGTGCTGTCTGAGCTCTCCGTCGTCGCGGGTCAGCCGGTGGCCATGGACGAGAAGCTCGCCCTCGTCGTATCGGCCGGACCGGCGGAGGCTGACCGTGCTTGATATTTCTCCGATCAGGGCCGAGGGGCTGCCCGCCGAGGTGAGGATCTATGAGGTCGGCCCCCGCGACGGACTGCAGAACGAGTCCGCGACCGTCCCGGTCGAGGTCAAGGCGAAGTTCATCGGGCGCCTGGCCGCGGCCGGCTTGAGGACCATCGAGGCCACATCATTCGTCCACCCGAAGTGGGTGCCGCAGCTGGCTGACGCGGCCGAGTTGATCGGGGTGCTAGAGCGGGTTCCGGGGGTTCGCTATCCGGTGTTGGTGCCCAACGAGCGGGGCCTCGACCGTGCCCTGGAGGCCGGGATCACCGATGTCGCAGTCTTCGGCAGTGCCACTGAGGCGTTCGCCCAGCGCAACCTGAACCGGACGGTTGCTGAGTCGCTGGCAATCTTCGCGCCGGTCGTCAGCCGCGCTCGCGATGCGGGACTCGGCGTACGCGGGTACGTGAGCATGTGCTTCGGCGACCCGTGGGAGGGGACGGTGCCGATCCAACAGGTGGTGTCGGTCGGGCGCGCCCTGCTCGAGATGGGCTGCACCGAACTGTCTTTGGGCGACACGATCGGGGTGGCAACACCGGGCCGCGTCGTCGCGGTGCTGGAAGGTTTTGCCGCCGCCGGGACGTCGGTGGGCAGCTTGGCCGTGCACTTCCACGACACCTATGGACAGGCGCTGTCCAACACCCTTACCGCGCTGCGGGCCGGAGTCACCGTGGTCGACGCGAGCACCGGTGGACTGGGTGGTTGCCCGTACGCCGAGAGCGCGACCGGCAATCTGGCCACCGAAGACCTGGTGTGGATGTTGAACGGCCTTGGCATCAGCACGGGTGTGGATCTGCAGTCCTTGGTGGACACCAGCATCTGGATGGCGGACAAGCTCGGAAAGCCGAGCCCGTCTCGTGTCGTGCAAGCCCTGAGTGGATCGTAGACCGAAGCCGTGGAAGGACATTCGATGCTCGACTACCGACTGGACGACGAGAGCCAGGCGCTGCAGAAGATGGTGCGCGAGTTCGCCCGGGAGGTGGTCGCCCCACAGATCGGCGACTTCTACGAGCGGGAGGAGTTCCCGTACGAGATCGTCAAGCAGATAGGTGAGCTCGGTCTGTTCGGGCTGCCCTTTCCCGAGGAGTACGGCGGCTCCGGCGGGACGTACTTCACTCTCTGCTTGGCGCTGGAAGAGCTTGCCCGCGTTGACTCCTCGGTTGCGATCACGCTGGAGGCGGGTGTCTCGCTGGGGGCGATGCCGATCTTCCGGTTCGGCACGGAGGAGCAGAAGAAGGAGTGGCTCCCACGGTTGTGCAGCGGCGAGATGCTCGGTGCGTTCGGGCTGACCGAACCGGGTGGGGGATCGGATGCCGGCGCGACCCTGACGACCGCGGTGATCGAGGACGACCACTGGGTGATCAACGGGACGAAGGCGTTCATTACCAACTCCGGCACCGACATCACCGGGCTGGTCACGGTCACTGCGGTCACCGGACAACAGGCGGACGGCCGAAAGGAGATCTCCGCGATACTGGTGCCCTCTGGGACACCGGGATTCACGGTCTCGAAGAAGTACTCCAAAGTGGGCTGGAACGCATCCGACACCCGCGAGCTGTCCTTTGCCGACTGCCGGGTGCCGGCAGAGAACCTGGTTGGTGAGCGGGGACGGGGGTACGCGCAGTTCCTGTCGATCCTGGACGAAGGGCGGATCGCGATCTCGGCATTGTCAGTGGGGCTCGCGCAGGGTTGCGTGGACGAATCAGTGAAATATGCGCGGCAGCGCAAGGCTTTTGGCAAACCGATCGGCTCTCATCAGGCCATCGCGTTCAAGATCGCCGACATGGAGACCAGGGCGTTCACTGCCCGGATGGCCTATTACCGGGCGGCGGAGAAGATGCTGCGCGGTGAGCCGTTCAAGCGTGAGGCAGCGATGGCGAAGCTCTACTCCTCGGAGATCGCGGTGACCAATGCCCGTGAGGCAACTCAGGTGCATGGCGGGTACGGCTTCATGAACGAGTTTCCGGTGGCTCGCATGTGGCGCGACTCCAAGATCCTCGAGATCGGCGAAGGCACGTCGGAGGTGCAGCGGATGCTGATCGCCCGCGACCTCGGTCTTTGACCGGCTGAGTGTCGGCCTCCCGGCTCTACTGTCGCGTTGTGGCCGATTACTTCCTCGTCCGGCTCGCCCGCGGGGCAGCGTGGGATCACTCGCGTCCGCGGCGTGAACAGGCCGGCTGGGTGGAGCACTCGGCCATCATGGATTCCCTCGTGGCGAAGCGTGTCATAGTTCTCGGCGGCCCCGTGGGCGACGGAGATGGCGACGACGCTCTGCTCGTCGTCGCCGTGGAGACCGAAGCGGAGATCCGAGGGCATCTGGCCGAGGACCCCTGGGTCGAGGATCTGCTGACCATCAAGAGCGTCGA
>JACCUM010000085.1 GCA_013811805.1 Geodermatophilaceae bacterium
GCGCCGAGGGCAAGGCCACTGAACTGGCCAACCGCGAGGGCATCGACATCCGGTACTACTCGGTGATCTATGCCGCGATCGACGAGATCGAAGCAGCCCTCAAGGGCATGCTCAAGCCGGAGTTCGAGGAGGTGCAGCTGGGTACGGCGGAGGTCCGCGAGGTCTTCCGGGTGCCGCGCATCGGCAACATCGCCGGCTCGTTGGTCCGCTCCGGGACGATCGTGCGCAACAGCAAGGCACGGCTGATCCGCGACGGTGCGGTGGTCGCTGACAACCTGACCGTCGACTCGCTGCGCCGGTTCAAGGATGATGCGACCGAGGTCCGCGAAGGTTTCGAGTGCGGAATCGGGCTGGGGTCGTTCAACGACATCAAGCCCGAGGACGTCATCCAGACCTTCGAACTCCGCGAGAAGCCGCGGGACTGACGCCAAGACGGACTTGATCATCGGCAAACGGAGGGTTTTCCCGTAGAGAAATCCCTCGCTTGCCGATGATCAACTCGGGTTCCTAGAGGGAGGGTTCGAGGCGGTGTTCACCGCGACGATGTGGTGCGACATCCGACTCGGCGATGTCGGCTCGGTCAACCCGCTCAGCTCGCTTAAGGCCAAGCGGTCGGTCGTACGGCCGATCCTGGCCGAGCTACGGCGCCGATACGACGTTGCCGTAGCCGAGGTCGGTGCCCACGAGCTGTACCGCCGTACCGAGATCGGGGTGGCCGCTGTGGCCGCCACCGCAGGACAGGCCGGCGATGTGCTCGATGCCTGCGAACGGTTCGTCGCCGGACGCCCCGACATCGTGCTGCTCTCGGTTCGGCGACAGCTCCTCGCGCACACCGACGACGTACCCGGTATGACAATCGATGCGCCACGAGAGGACAGCTCCGATGGTTGATGCGGCCCGAGCCCGCCGACTGGCCGTACGTATCCGCGAGATCGTCGCCTCCACCCTCGAGCATCAGGTCAAGGACCCCCGACTCGGGATGGTCACGATCACCGACGCCAAGGTGACCGGTGACCTGCGCGAGGCAAGCGTCTACTACACCGTGTACGGGGACGACGCCGAAGTCACCGGTTCGGCCATCGCCCTGGAAAGCGCCCGTGGGGTCCTGCGCAGCGCGGTCGGCAAACAGACCGGAATCAAGTTCGTCCCGACTCTCACCTTTGTCAGCGACGCGGTACCCAAGACTGCCCAGGACATCGAGGACGCGTTGGCCCGCGCGCGGGAGATCGATGCCGAGGTCGCTGCCAAGCGGCAGGGTGCGAGCTTCGCCGGCGACGCGGATCCGTACCGCCAGCCGCGTGCCGATGACCCCGACAACCCGGATGAGGCGGACCGCGTCAGCGACAATGCCGGATGAAGGGCGCCCGCTATCGAACCTATTGGCACAAGGCGTCCTTCACTCGGTTCGGCGCCGGAGGCTGAACCCTCGATGACCTCCCAGCGCGGGGTCCTGGCCCTGGCCGCCCCGGCCCTGGTCGTCCTTGCCGCCGAGCCGCTCTACCTGCTCGTCGACACGGCAGTCGTTGGCCATCTCGGTTCGATTCCGCTGGCTGCACTGGCCCTGGCCGGTGCGGCTTTCGCCTTCACCGCATTCCAGTTCAACTTCCTGGCCTACGGAACGACCAGTGCAGCCGCGCGCCGGTTCGGGGCCGCCGACGTCGAAGGCGCCCGGGGGCAAGGGGTGCAGGCCTCCTACCTCGCCGTCGGCATCGGGCTGGCAATGATCGTGTTCTTCCAACTTCTGGCCGACCCGATCACCCGGGCGCTGGCCGGTGGCGCCGGGTCTGTGCAGGCCGAGGCCGAACTCTGGCTGCGGATAGCCAGTCTCGGCGCCCCCATGGTGCTTCTGACGCTGGCCGGCAACGGCTGGATGCGCGGCGTGCAGGACACCAAACGGCCACTGCGGTACGCACTGGTCGCGAATGCCGTCAGTGCGCTGCTGTGTCCTGTGCTGGTCTATCCAGCCGGGTTGGGCCTTGCCGGATCGGCCATGGCCAACGTCGTCGGCCAGTCGCTTGGTGCGGCGCTGTTCGTCACCGCGCTCTGGCGCGACACCGATCGAAGGCGCCCCGACCGGAATGTCCTGCGGTCACAGATCGTGATGGGCAGGGACCTGGCGATTCGGACCCTCGTGCTGCAGGGGTCCTTCCTGGTTGCCGCCGGAGTCGCCGCCCGGATCGGCACTGCGCAGGTCGGAGCGCACCAGATCGCCTTGCAGCTGTGGCTGTTCCTGGCCCTGGTATTGGACAGTTTCGCCATCGCCGCGCAGTCCCTGGTCGGTGAGAGCCTCGGGGCGGGGCGACTGGACGAAGCCCGCGCGACCGCGTGGCGGGTCGCGCGCTACGGCACTGTGACCGGGTTCGTCGTGGCGGTCCTGCTGCTGCTCGGTCGCGACGCCATCCCGCAACTGTTCTCCTCTGATCGCGACGTGCTTGCCGGGGCGGCAACGATCTGGTGGTGGTTTGCGCTCATGCAGCCCTTCGCCGGTCTGGTCTTCGCCTTGGACGGTGTGCTCATGGGCTCAGGTGACGTTGCGTTCCTGCGCACCCTGACCCTCACAGCGGGCCTTGGCGGGTTCCTGCCGCTGACCCTGCTCTCGATCCCGCTCGGGTTGGGATTGAACGGGATCTGGGCGGGGTTGACGGCGTTGATCCTCATCCGCCTGGTCGGCGGCTGCCTGCGGGTACGCGGAGGCCGTTGGGCGGTTGGCGGTAGCGGAGTGCGCTCCGCGGGATGACTCCGCGAGCCGTGCCTGGGCGAATCCAGGCGGCCGCCCTGTGCCACAGTGACGGCGTGCCGCCGCCCGCTCCGTCCTCCGCCAGTACCGCCGAACAACTGCTTGCCCGGCTGCGCGGGCTGGACGGGGTCGTCGTGGCGTTTTCGGGTGGCGTGGACTCCGGGGTCGTCCTGGCCGGTGCGGTACGCGCGCTCGGGCCGGGCCGGGTGATCGCGGCCACCGCGGTGTCAGGCAGCCTTCCCGTCGAGGAACTGGAGGCGGCGGCGGTATTTGCCGGAGAGCTGGGCGTCGCGCACCTGACCCCGTCCACCAACGAGCTCGCCAGGCCTGGATATCGTGCCAACGGCGGAGACCGCTGCTATTTCTGCAAGGCCGAACTCCTCGACGTACTGCTGCCCATTGCCGCTGACTACGGCCTGCCGTACGTGGCGACCGGGACCAATGCGGATGACCTGCGAGCGGGCTTCCGGCCGGGCATCCGGGCAGCGCTGGAGCGAGGTGCGATCCGCCCCCTGGCCGATGCCGAGCTGACCAAGGACGACGTGCGTAGAATCGCCCGCGAGTGGTCATTGCCGTTGTGGGACAAGCCCGCTGCGGCCTGTCTGTCGAGTCGGATCGCTTTCGGCATTCAGATCAACCCGCATCGGCTGGCCAGGGTCGAGCAGGCCGAGCGCGATCTTCGATCGGCCCTGCGCGCCGAGGGTTTGCACGGCCGCAACCTCCGGGTCCGCGACCTGGGCGACACAGCGCGCGTGGAGGTCGACGCCACGCTGATCCCGGCGCTGGCCTCGCGACCCGACCTGCTGGCGGCCGTGACCGGCTTCGACCGGGTCGAGCTGGATCCGACCGGGTTCCGCTCCGGTGCGATGAACGAGATGCTGCCTGATCCGGCTCGCTTCCGCTGAGGGGCGGATGCGTTCAGTCCCGGGAGCTGAGAACGCAGAACTCGTTGCCCTCCGGGTCGGCCAGCACGATCCACCCGGCATCGTCGGATAGTCCGACGTCGATGCGGGTGGCCCCGAGCGTCTCCAATCGAGCGACCTCAGCGGCTTGGTCGTCAGCTGCCCGGGGCGCCAGGTCGATGTGGAGTCGGTTCTTGACCTGCTTGCCTTCCGGCACCGGCACGAAGACCAGACCCGGACCGCGTTCCTCGACCGGGATGCTGTCGGCCTTCGCCAGTGCATGTGGCGGCACGAGCACGACTTCGTCCGGGGCTTCGTAGACGGTCTGCCACCCGAGAGCCTCGGCCCACCATCGTGCCTGCGCTCCGACGTCGACGCAGTCGACCACCACCGAATACCACCGCACACTCACCGGGTTCTCCTCTCCCACCCTGGACGATCCAAGATGCGGCGATCCTCTCGCAGGCCACTGACAGCGACCGCCGCCCAGGGATCGTTGCTGAGCCCAGCGATCGCGACCGGCGCAGCACCCGAAGGTCAGCGGTCTGGGTCACGCCTCTGGATATCTGCCGGGTCGGGTCGGACGGCGCGACCACCGGTTGAGCAACTTGGCGGCGAAGGCCGCAGCGCCGAAGCCGTTGTCGATGTTCGTGACCACGACGCCGGGAGCGCAGGAGTTGAGCATGGTCAGCAGTGCGGCCAGGCCGTCGAACGCCGCGCCGTAGCCGACGCTGGTCGGTACGGCGACGACCGGACTCGAGACCAGTCCGCCGACCGCGCTGGCCAGCGCACCGTCCATTCCGGCCACCACGATCACCACATCGGCTGCCTCGAGATTGCCGCGCACGGAGAGCAGGCGGTGCAGGCCGGCGACACCCACGTCATCGATCCTGGTCACCTCAGCACCGAGTGACTCGGCGACGAAGGCCGCCTCGGCCGCGACCGGTGCGTCGGACGTACCGGCCGAGACAACGACGACGTCACCAATTCCGCTTGGCGGGCAACCGATTCGGGCGCACCGGGCCACCGGATCGAGATCCGCATCCGGCCAGCGCAGCTGAATAGCCTCGGCGACCTTCTCATCGACCCGGGTCGCAACGGCGATCTGGCCGGTCTCGCGCAGTCCGGCCAGGCAGCCCACGACCTGCTCCGGTGTCTTGCCCTGGGCGTAGACAACTTCGGGGATCCCGGTTCGTTCGGCTCGGTCGACATCCAGCCGGGCGAAGCCGAGATCCAGCACCGAGCCGGCGGGTCGCACCTCGTCAGTCACGGCTGCCATGGTGCCCGGTCGGGAATGATCTGTGTTGTGGCCACCACCGGACCAGACGGATTCACCATCGTCGACAAACCCCAAGGCCTCACCTCGCATGACGTCGTCGCTCGGATGCGGCGGCTGGCCGGCACCCGCAAGGTCGGGCATGCCGGGACGCTGGACCCGATGGCCACCGGCGTTCTGGTCATCGGGCTGGGCCGCGCCACCCGGCTGCTCGGATACATATCCGGCCAGGACAAGGCGTACACGGCCACGATCCGGCTGGGCGTCCGAACGGTGACCGACGACGCCGAGGGCGAGGTCACCGAGACATGCAGCACCGTAGATGTCGGTGCGGAGGCAATTCGGTCCGGCCTGTCATCCCTGACCGGCGACATCGAGCAAGTGCCGTCCTCAGTCAGCGCGATCAAGGTGGACGGCCGCCGGGCGTACTCCCGCGTACGCGCGGGTGAGGAGTTCACCCTTCCGCCCCGACCGGTCACCGTCTCGGCTTTGGACCTGCTCGCTGTACGGCGGCCGACCTCGGAGCTGATCGACCTCGACGTCACCGTGGAGTGCACGACCGGTACCTATGTCCGAGCCCTGGCCCGGGATCTCGGCGATGCGCTCGCGGTCGGCGGGCATCTCACCGCGCTACGGCGGACGCGGGTCGGGGGATTCTCGATCGAGCAGGCGCGCACGCTGGAGGAGTTGGCGGCTGCGCCGGTCACCCATGACCTCGCGGCTGCGGTCCGCCACAGCTTGGCCGGGCTTTCGGTGGACGTCGGGACCGCGCGCGCACTGCGCCACGGCCAACGAGTCGCTGCGTTGGGCCTGCCCGGCATCTATGGTGTCTTCGACCCACAAGGCGCTGCCGTCGCCCTCGTCGAAGACCTCGACGGGCAGACCCGGACGGTCGTCGGCTTCGGCTGAGCCCCCGGCTCTCCGACATCGGCCCTAACGAGGACATGACCGAACGGCGAACGGTCGTTAACCTCGACTCCGACACTCCTGTAAGCGCCCCATCACGTACCCGCCACCCAACCGAGAAGGCACCCCGTGACCGACATCCTGACCCGCCCGACTCAGCTCTGTGCCGATCTGCCGCTGCAGGTCGTGCCGTCGGCCAGTCCGGTCGATGCGGTACGGCGGTCCGAGATCCTGGCCGAGCCCGGGTTCGGGCAGCACTTCACCGATCACATGCTGTCGATCACCTGGACCCGTGGCGTGGGTTGGCACGACGCGCTGCTCGGCCCCTTCGCGCCGCTGCAGCTGCATCCGAGCACGGCCGTGCTGCACTACTCGCAGACCATCTTCGAAGGACTCAAGGCATTCAATCTCGATGACGGCGGCCTGGCGGTGTTCCGGCCCGACGCCAATGCGGCACGTTTCCAGCGCTCCGCGGCCCGGCTGGCGATGCCTGGATTGCCGGAGGACGCTTTCGTCGCCGCGGTCGAAGCGCTCGTCAGCATCGACCGGGCCTGGGTCCCCTCGGGCGGCGACCGGAGCCTGTACCTGCGCCCGTTCATGTTCGCCACCGAGGCCTATCTGGGGGTCCGACCGGCGCACGAGTACCTGTGCCTGTTCATCGCCTCGCCGTCGGGCGCCTATTTCCCGCAGGGTGTCAAGCCGGTGACCGTGTGGCTGTCCGAGGACTTCGTCCGCGCGGCACCAGGCGGTACCGGCGCGGCGAAGACCGGCGGCAACTACGCCGCCAGCCTGCTCGCCCAGGAACAAGCCGCTGCGCAAGGCTGCGATCAGGTCGTGTGGCTGGACGCGGTCGAGCGCAGCGCGGTCGAAGAGATGGGCGGAATGAATCTCTTCTTCGTCTTCAAGGACGGGGACAAGGTCGAATTCGCCACGCCCGAACTCACCGGGACGCTGCTGGCCGGCATCACCCGGGAATCGGTGATCACGCTGGCCGGTGAACACGGGTACGGCGTCTCCGAACGCCGGATCACCGTCGCGGAATGGCGCGAGCGGGCCGCCGACGGTTCGCTGACCGAAGTGTTCGCCTGCGGGACCGCTGCGGTCATCACCCCGATCGGAAGGGCCCGTAGCAACGGTGGGGAGTTCACGATGGCAGACGGCGAGCCCGGTCCGATCACGACGGCGCTGCGCGAGGAACTGCTCGACATCCAGCACGGCACTGTCGACGACCGGCACGGCTGGATCCACCGGATCGGCTAGGTGGGGTGACATGCACCAGAAACCCGGTACGGCTGAGCCTGCTCGCCCGCTGAGGACGCACTCCTGATGAGGAGCTGGCGCGGTGCCGAGCGAACCCCGAGCGGGTGGGGGCGCTCGGTGGTCACCATCGGCATGTACGACGGTGTGCACCGCGGCCACCAGTACCTCCTCGAGGCCACCGTTGCCCGGGCGCACGCCGCCGGCCTGTCCTCGGTGGCAGTCACCTTCGACCCGCATCCCAGCGAGGTCGTCCGGCCTGGTTCGCATCCACCGATCCTCACCTCGGTCAACCGCAAGGCGGAGCTGCTCACTGGGCTCGGCCTTGACGCGCTCTGCGTGATCCCGTTCACGGCGGAGTTCAGCAGGCTCCAACCCGACGAGTTCGTGCATTCGGCACTCGTGGCGCATCTGCACGCCGCTGCGGTGGTCGTCGGAGAGAACTTTCGGTTCGGCCACCGGGCCCAGGGTTCGGTCGAGACTCTCCGGGAACTGGGCGAGCGCTTCGGCTTCCAGGTTGACAGCGTCGGCATCCAGCGAGCCGGCGACGTGCCGCTGTCCTCGACCTACATCCGCGCCTGCGTCGCGGCCGGCGACATGGCCACGGCCGCAGCGGCGCTGGGTCGCCCGCATCGCGTCGAGGGAATCGTCGTTCGTGGCGACCGGCGGGGACGGGCACTGGGCTATCCGACCGCCAATGTCGAGGCCGCACTGCACACGGCCGTTCCGACCGACGGCGTCTATGCCGGCCGGCTCATCCGCGACGGCAAGCCGCTGCCGGCAGCAATCTCGGTGGGCACCAATCCGACCTTTTCCGGGGAGCAGCGCCGAGTGGAAGCGTTCGTGCTGGACTTCTCCGACGACCTCTACGGCGAGCATGTGGGCGTGGAGTTCCTCACCCGGCTGCGCGGAATGGAGCGCTTCAACAAGGTGGAGGATTTGACCGCCGCGATGGCTGGTGACGTGACCCGCACCCGAGAGATCTTGGCTCGGGCCGACAACTGATACCCTGGGTTGGTCACGCCGATCTTCGGCGTGCGTAAGCGTGTTCACTTCAGCCTCTCGTGAATCAGACCGAGGGCGACGCGCGACCTGTGAAGGAGAACAAGAGATGGGTCTGTCCACAACAGTAAAGAAAGACATCAGCACCGAGTACGGGACCGTGCAGAACGACACCGGCTCACCAGAAGTGCAGGTCGCGATGCTCACCCAGCGCATCCGGGACCTGACCGAACACCTCAAGTTCCACAAGCACGATCACCACAGCCGCCGCGGCCTGCTCCTGCTCGTCGGGCGCCGCCGCCGGCTGCTCAACTACCTGGCGAAGATCGACATCGACCGTTATCGGTCGCTCATCGAGCGTCTCGGCCTTCGCCGCTAGCACCACCCCCGTACGGCATCCGCCGTACGGTCTTCCATGCCGGGAACGGCGTGGCGGACGAGGGGACCGGATCGGACCGGTCCTCGGTAGTGGCGCCCGGGAGAGTGAATCTCCTCCCCCGAGCGCTTCGATCGAAGACCGGATCGCGAACCAGTGTCCTGATCTCGTTCCTGCGCCACCTCGGTGTGACGTACGAGAGGACCACATGTCCGCACTTTCGCAAGATTCGCCCGACAAGGGCGTGCACACCGCCACCGCAACGATCGACAACGGGCGCTTCGGCACTCGTGAGGTCGGTTTCGAGACCGGCCGGCTGGCCCGTCAGGCTGCCGGCTCGGCCGTGGCCACCATCGGCGACACCCTGCTCCTGTCGGCCACCACAGCCAGCAAATCACCCAAGGAGCACCTCGACTTCTTCCCGCTCACCGTCGACGTAGAGGAGCGGATGTATGCCGCGGGCCGCATCCCCGGTTCCTTCTTCCGCCGTGAGGGCCGCCCCAGCGAGGACGCGATCCTCACCTGCCGGCTGATCGACCGCCCGCTGCGTCCGACCTTCGCCAAGGGCCTTCGCAACGAGGTCCAGGTCGTCATCACCGTGATGTCGCTGGACCCCGACCACCTCTACGACGTCCTGGCCATCAACGCTGCCTCGATGTCCACCCAGCTGTCCGGCCTGCCCTTCTCCGGTCCGGTCGGGGCCACCCGGGTGGCGCTCATCGAGGGGCATTGGGTCGCCTTCCCGACGCACACCGAGTTGGAGACCGCGGTCTTCGACATGGTCGTCGCCGGTCGGGTACGCGAGGACGGTGACGTGGCGATCATGATGGTCGAGGCCGAAGCCACCACCAGGACGATCGAACTCGTCGCCGGTGGAGCCACCGCGCCGACCGAGGATGTCGTGTCGGCCGGCCTCGAGGCCGCCAAGCCGTTCATCAAGTCACTGTGCGAGGCCCAGTCAGCGCTGGCCGCGAAGGCCGCGAAGCCGACCGTCGACTTCCCCCGCTTCCTGGACTACACCGACGACGTCTATGCCGCTGTCGAGTCCCATGCCGGACAGGCCCTGACAGCCGCCCAGAGCATGGCCGCCAAGGGCGACCGCGAAGCCGAGGGCGACCGGATCAAGGACGAGACCAAGGCCGCGCTCGGCGATCAGTTCGAGGGACGGGAGAAGGAGATCTCGGCCGCAGTCCGGGCCTACACCAAGAAGGTGGTCCGCCAGCGGATCCTGCGCGACAAGATCCGGATCGACGGCCGCGGGCTGTCCGACATCCGGCCACTGAGCGCCGAGGTCGAGGTCATTCCGAGGGTGCACGGCTCGGCGCTGTTCGAGCGCGGCGAGACCCAGATCCTGGGTGTCACCACGCTGAACATGCTCCGCATGGAGCAGATGGTCGACACGTTGAACCCGGAGAACCGCAAGCGCTACATGCACAACTACAACTTCCCGCCGTACTCCACCGGCGAGACCGGCCGTGTGGGCTCGCCCAAGCGCCGCGAAATCGGCCACGGCGCGTTGGCCGAACGGGCACTGTTGCCGGTCTTGCCGACGCGTGAGGAGTTCCCGTACGCCATCCGTCAGGTCTCCGAGGCGTTGGGCTCCAACGGCACCACCTCGATGGGCTCGGTCTGTGCCTCGACTATGGCGCTGCTCAACGCCGGCGTGCCACTGCGCGCACCGGTGGCTGGTATCGCGATGGGCCTGGTCTCAGATGAGGTCGACGGGAAGACCGAGTACGTCGCGTTGACCGACATCCTCGGCGCCGAGGACGCCTTCGGCGACATGGACTTCAAGGTCGCCGGCACCAAGGACTTCGTGACCGCGCTCCAGCTGGACACCAAGCTCGACGGAATCCCTTCGGACGTGCTGGCCGCAGCACTCACCCAGGCTAAGGCGGCCCGGCTGCACATCCTCGACGTCATGAACGAGGCGATCGACGGTCCGGACGAGATGAGCCCGTACGCCCCGCGCGTCACGAGCGTCAAGATCCCGGTCGACAAGATCGGCGCGGTGATCGGGCCCAAGGGTCAGATGATCAACGCGATCCAGGACGAGACCGGCGCGGACATCACCATCGAGGACGACGGCACGATCTACGTCG
>JACCUM010000123.1 GCA_013811805.1 Geodermatophilaceae bacterium
GCCGGGTCGCCGGGGCCGTTGCTGATGAACACCCCATCGGGTGAATCAGTGAGCAGGCCGTCGGCGGTGGTCCGCGCCGGGTGCACCTCGACGTCGATCCCGCGTTGGGCCATCCGCTGTGGGGTCATGGACTTGATGCCGAGGTCCAGGGCGGCGACCCGATAGCGGGTGTGGCCGAGGGCTTTGACGAGGTAGCTCTGTTTCGTACTCACGCCGGGAGCCAGGTCGGCCCCGGCCATCTGCGGCGCGGCCCGGACCGCGGCAAGCACCTCGCCGTCATCAGCGGTCAGGCTGGAGACACCGACCCGCATCGCGCCGCGTTCGCGCAGGTGCCGGGTCAGTGCTCGGGTGTCGATACCGCTGATCCCGACCACTCCAGCGGCAATGAGTACGGACTCCAGGCTGCGCTGCGAACGCCAGTTGGACGGCCGCGGGCTGGGATCGCGGACAACGAAGCCCGCCACCTGAATGCCTGCCGACTCCCCGTCCTCGTCGTTCATCCCGGTGTTGCCGATCTGCGGCGCGGTCATCACCACGACCTGGCCGGCATAACTCGGGTCGGTCAGCGTCTCCTGGTAGCCGGTCATCCCGGTGTTGAAGACCGCCTCCCCGACGGTCTGCCCGATCGCACCGAACGCCTCCCCCCGAAACGCCCGACCGTCCTCCAGGACGAGAAACGCGGGCGATGGGCTCGTACTCACCGTTGGGCCTTGCCGTCCAGCACGGTGGGACGGCCGCGCAGGAACGTGGCCACGACCCGCGCCGGAAGCTCCCGCTGCGCGTACGGCGTGTTGCGCGCCCGGCTGGCTAGATCCGCTGAGCTGACGACTCGGCGCACGTCTGGGTCGACCAGGACGAGATTGGCTGGACGGCCGACCTCCAGCGGTTGACCGTGCCCGTCGAGTTGACCGATCCGGGCCGGGCGGACCGACATTCGGTCGGCCAGTCCTCGCCAGTCCAGAAGCCCAGTCTCGATCATCGCCTCCACGGCCACCGACAGGGCCTGCTCCAGCCCCAGCATGCCTGGTCGCGCCATCGCCCACTCGCACTCCTTGTCCTCCATGGCATGCGGTGCATGGTCGGTGGCGATCGCGTCGATCGTGCCGTCGGCCAGGCCCGCGCGCAGCGCGTCGACGTCGTCGGCGGTCCGCAGTGGCGGGTTGACCTTGAAGAGCGGGTCGTAGCCGGTTACGTACTCATCGGTCAGCAGCAGGTGGTGCGGCGTGACCTCGCAGGTGACCGCGACTCCATCGGCCTTGGCCCGGGCCACGATGTCCACGCTGCCCCGGGTCGACACGTGACAGACGTGCAGCCGCGACCCCACATGCGCGGCGAGCAGAACGTCGCGGGCGATGATCGCCTCCTCCGCGACACTCGGCCAACCAGCCAACCCCAGTCGCGCGGACAGCACGCCCTCGTGCATCTGGGCGCCTTGAGTCAGCCGGGGCTCCTCAGCGTGCTGAGCGATGACCCCGTCGAAGGCCTTGACGTACTCCAGCGCACGGCGCATGAGCGCTGGATCGGCGACGCAGAAACCGTCGTCGGAGAACACTCGAACCCGCGCGGGGGAGTCCGCCATCGCTCCCAGTTCAGCGAGTTGGGTTCCGGCCAGCCCCACTGTCACCGCACCCACCGGAGCCACATCCACCAGCCCTGCCTCACGACCGAGGCGCCACACTTGCTCGACGACCCCTGCGGTGTCGGCAACCGGATCGGTGTTGGCCATCGCGTGAACCGCCGTAAAGCCGCCCAACGCCGCTGCGCGAGAGCCGGTTTGCACGGTCTCGGCATCCTCGCGCCCGGGCTCGCGCAGGTGGGTGTGCAGGTCCACCAGACCCGGCAGGGCGATCAGTCCGCCGGCATCCAGAACCTCGGCATCTTTGGCCACGAGCCCGACGCCGACCTCGGCGATGGCGCCGTCGCGCAACAGCAGGTCGACGGGGTCCTCGCCGTACGGCCGAACCCCCCTGATCAGCCACAGGGAGGTCATGACACGCTCCCGTCGCTCGTCGAGGCCGCACCCAACCGCATTGGTCGACTCCGCGCTCGCTCCGGTCCTCGCTCGTTCTTCGCTGCGATCCTCACTTGCTGTCGCCTCCGAGGAGGAGATACAGCACGGCCATTCGCACGGAAAGCCCGTTGCTCACCTGTTCGACGATCGTCGAGCGGACCGAGTCGGCGACTTCCGCGGCGATCTCCATGCCGCGGTTCATCGGGCCGGGGTGCATGACGATGGCGTCCTCGGGTAGCACCGCCATCCTTCTGGCGTCCAGGCCGTAGCGGCGGCTGTACTCACGAGCGCTCGGGAAGTACGAGGCGTTCATCCGTTCCTGCTGGACACGCAGCATCATCACAACATCGGCCTTGGCCAGGACCGCGTCCAGGTCATAGCTGACCTCGACCGGCCAGGACCCGATGCCGACTGGGAGCAACGTGGGCGGCGCGACGAGGGTGATCTGGGCGCCGAGGGTGTCCAACAGCAGGACGTTCGAGCGGGCCACCCTGCTGTGCAAGACATCGCCGACGATCGTCACCCGCACGCCGTCGAGCCGGCCCAGCCGCCGCCGGATGGTGTACGCATCCAGGAGCGCCTGCGTCGGATGCTCGTGCGTGCCGTCACCGGCGTTGATCACGCTGCCCTGAACCCATTCGGCCAACCGATGCGGGGCTCCGGAGGCGCTGTGCCGGCAGACGATCGCGTCTGCGCCCATGGCCTCCAGGGTCAGCGCGGTGTCCTTGAGGCTCTCTCCTTTCGACACGCTCGAGCCCTTGGCCGCGAAGTTGATCACATCTGCGGACAACCGTTTGGCAGCCAACTCGAACGAGATCCGGGTTCGGGTGGAGTCCTCGAAGAACAGGTTCACGACCGTACGACCGCGCAGGGTGGGCAGTTTCTTGACCTCTCGCCCGGCCAGTGCAGCGTCGATCTGCGCTGCGGTATCCAGGATCAGGGTGGCATCGCCCAGGTCGAGGTCTGCGGCAGAGAGCAGGTGTCGCTTCATCGGACCACGACCTCATCGGTGCCGTCGATCTCGGTCAGCCGTACCCGGACCTGCTCGCGCGCGGAGGTGGGCAGGTTCTTGCCGACGTAGTCCGCCCGAATCGGCAGTTCGCGGTGCCCGCGATCGATCAGGACGGCCAACTGCACGACCCGCGGGCGGCCGACCTCGCGGAGTGCGTCCAGGGCGGCTCGAACGGTGCGGCCGGAGTAGAGGACGTCGTCGACCAGGACGACGTGTCGGCCATCGATTCCGCCGTCGGGAATGCGGGTCGCAGACAACGGGCGAACCCCACGGCTACGCAGGTCATCGCGGTACAGGGTGATGTCGACGGTCCCTACTGGAACCAGGCCGGTCCCGCCTTCGGTGAACACCGCAATCCGCTGGGCCAACCGATCGGCCAGCGGCCCGCCGCGAGTGGGAATCCCCAGCAGGGTCAGCTCGGGAAGATGCTCGTCGCCGGCCCGTTCGATGATCTCGTGAGCGATCCGGTCGATGATCCGACCGATTGCCGAGGAATCCAGGACGGTCCGAGCGCGCGGATCAACTGATTCCGCATGGAGCGGGGCGGCAGGCATATGCCATCGCCTCCTTCTCCGCCTCACGGGACGGGGTTAAAGGAGCAGGTGGCCAGAGACTAGCCGACGATGCCGATCACCCATAGCGAGCCATCCCGCAAATCGTCTGTCTTCCGTGTACCCTCTGTCACGAGAACGATAACGGCGACTCCAATAGGTAGCACGATGAGTAGCAAGGACAGACGATGAGCCGGGACAGACGATGAGCAGCGATTACGCGCGCGCCCTGGGCGCCCGCCTCCGGGGGATCCGCAACCAGCAGGGGTTGTCACTGCAGGGTGTGGAGGACAAGTCCGACGGCAGATGGAAAGCCGTTGTGGTGGGCTCCTACGAGCGCGGCGATCGTGCGG
>JACCUM010000135.1 GCA_013811805.1 Geodermatophilaceae bacterium
GAGACCGAGTTGACCGCGCTGGGTGACACCGAGCTGACCACCTTGCGTCGGGAGCGGATCGGGTTCGTCTTTCAAGCGTTCAATCTGCTTCCAGTGCTCGACGCCCGAGCCAACATGGTGCTGCCGATGGAGTTGGCCGGCTCCACACCGGACCACGCCTGGATGCAGGCCGTCATCGCACGGCTGGGGCTGGCCGACCGGCTGACCCACCGACCGGATGAGCTCTCCGGCGGCCAGCAGCAACGGGTCGCCGTCGCCCGTGCCCTGCTGCCGCGCCCCGACGTCATTTTCGCCGACGAGCCGACCGGCAACCTCGACTCCCGATCTGGAGCGGACGTCCTCGGCTTGCTGCGCAGCAGCGTGCGCGAGACCGGGCAGACGGTGGTGATGGTCACCCACGATCCGATCGCGGCCTCGTACGCCGATCGCGTCGTACTGCTGGCCGACGGCAGGCTGGCCGGGGACCTGCCGGACCCGACCGCCGACGACGTCATCGACGCGCTGCGCCAACTCGAGCTCGGCGGGACTGCCCGGTCCGGGGGGTTCTGACATGTGGAAGATCACGCTAGCTCAGGTACGGGCCCATGCCGGCCGGTTGATCGCTTCGTGCCTGGCCATCGTCATCGCGGTCGGATTCGTCGTGGCCACCCTGGTCCTCAATGAGACGGCCAGCGCAAGCATCGCCCGCGCCGTCGGAGCGCAGTATGTCGACACCGACGCCGTCGTGCTGCCCGACCGCACCGGAGGTCCGCTGGGACCCAGCAACGACGTGTCGACCGGCCCGTCCCTGAACGAGCTGGCCCCGCGGATCGCGGAGGTGGACGGGGTGGCCGCGATCGCGGCCGACACCGAAGCCTTTGCCCAAGCCCTGGTTCCGGGGAGATCCGGCTCGCAATACGTGACCGTCGACAGCATCCCCGACGAGGAAGCCCTTCGCTGGATGCGCCTATCCGACGGGGCCCTGCCCGACGCGGTGGGAGAGGTAGCTGTCAGCGCGCGGGTGGGCGCCAGGGTGGGCGACACCATCTCGGTCACCACCTACCCGTCGGCCTCTCCTGGTGGTCCGGTGACCGAAGGGACCCCGGAAGCGGTCACCGATGAGGTCACCGTGGTGGGAGTGGTCGACCTGAGCGGAGATCCGACGGCTGGACTGCGGGGCAGGTTCTTCGCCACCCCGCAGCAGGTCGCTGCCTGGGGAGGGGCGGACCCCACGCAGCTGCGGGTTGCCGCAACCGACGGAACCGACGCGGCCACGCTGGTCGGGGCGCTACGCGCGGTCTTGGCTGAGGCCGGCTCCTCGGCGATCGTTCGCACCGGCGCGGAGCAGGCCGCGGAGCAGGTCGCCGCACTCACCGGCGACAACCTCGGGCTCGCGACGTTCCTGCTCGTCTTCGGCGCCATCGCGGTGTTCGTCGCCGGACTGGTCATCGCGAACACCTTCGCCGTACTGCTCGCCCAGCGCACCCGCGAGCTTGCGCTGCTTCGCTGCATCGGGGCCACCGCGCGCCAGGTACGGCGAGGCGTCCTGGTCGAGGCTGCGATCACCGGCCTCGCCGCTTCGGCGCTGGGCGTGGGGATCGGGATTGCCCTTGCCGCGCTCGTGTCCGCTCTCGCGGCCGGGGTCGAATCACCGATTCCGCTGGGCGGGTTGTCCGTTCCGCCGTACGCCGTGGCCACCGGCCTCGCCGTGGGCACCCTGGTGACCGTGCTCTCTGCGCTGGCGCCCTCCAAGGCAGCGACTCGGGTCGCCCCGTTGGCCGCGCTGCGTCCGATGGACAACGCGCCGCTGCGCTCGCGCCGAGGACTGGTCCGGCTGGTGCTCGGCCTCGGACTGTTGCTGCCAGGCTTGGCCCTTACCGCGCTGGGCGTGGCGATCGGCGGAATCCTCGTGGCTCTACCCGGCGGGATGCTGTCCACGCTGGGCGCCCTGCTGCTTCTGCAGCGAGCGATCCCGCCGGTGGTGGCTCTGGCCGGGCGGTTGATCGGCGGCCTCGGCGGGGTGCCGGCGCGGCTGGCGGCCGGTAATGCGACCCGCAACCCGCGACGTACGGCGGCCACCGCCACGGCGTTGCTGATCGGCGTCACCTTGACCACCGCGCTGCTGGTCGGGGCGGCCTCCACCCGCGCCACGGTGGCAGCGGACCTGGACAGGTCCTACCCAACAGATGTGATCGTCCGCAGCTTCAGCGAACCGATGCCCGCCGCGCTGGCCGAACAGCTGCGCGCGGTGGACCGTGTCGAGCAGGCCACCGCACTCGTGCGCACCAATGCCACAGGCCCCGACGGAACCCCTTCAGAGGTCCTGGGAATTGATGTGGCCCAGGCCCGCAGCACCGTACGCGCGGCCCAGGATGAGCTGCCCGGCCCAGGTCAGGTGACCGTGAACACCGATCTGGCCCAACAATGGGGCCTTGCTGAGGGCGACCCGGTCACCTTCAGTACCGATGGCTCCGCGGTGGAACTGTCGGCTCATCTGGTCGACGGCTACGACCTGCTGATGTCGCCGGAGGACGTGCTGTCCCTGGATCCGGCGGCGGGCTTCGGCCAGATCTGGCTGCGGTTGTCCGACGACCTGGATGCCGAGGCGAGCGCGAAGGCGATCGACGAGATCACCGATCTGGCTAGCCAGGCCGTACCCAGCATCGATATCACCGGGCTGATCAGCGTCCGGCAGGCGATCAACTCGATCTTGGACACCCTGTTGCTGGTGGTCACCGGACTGCTCGGCATCGCCGTGGTCATCGCACTGATCGGGGTGGGTAACACGCTGGCGCTGTCGGTGATCGAACGACGCCAGGAGAACGGCCTGATGCGTGCGCTGGGACTGACCAGGGGCCAGTTGCGCGGCCTGCTCGCCTGGGAGGCGCTGCTGGTAGCGGGGGTGGCCGCCGTCCTCGGGGTCATGGCCGGTTCCTTCTACGGGCTCGCCGGCACCGCGGCCATCCTGGGAGAGACCGGCGAGGTGATCCTGGACTTCCCGTTCCTGCAGGTGCTCGCAGTCGTCGTCGTGGCGACCGGAGCCGGCGTGTTGGCCTCGGTGCTGCCTGCCCGCCGGGCAACCCGTACCTCACCGGTCGCTGCCATGATGACCTGACGTGATGGGGGAAGCCTCTAGACTGCGCCGCTCTCGTCTGACAACGACACCGCAAGGGAATTAGGCATTTGCCATAATGCCGTTGTATGGACCATGATGCCGTTGTATGGACGTGAACCCGATCAAGGCATTGGCCAACGCCAATCGACTGCTGGTCCTGGACTGGCTGCGCGACCCGGAGAAGCACTTCCCCCCGCAGCGCGACGGTGACCTCATCCGGGACGGGGTGTGTGCGTTGTATATCGCCGAGAAGCTGGGGGTGAGCCAGCCGACCTGCGGGGAGCACTTGAAGGTGTTGAGCCAGGCCGGGCTGATCGAAGGCAAGAAGATCAAGCAGTGGGTGTTCTACCGGCGGGACGAGGAGCGCATTGCTGTGGTAAAGGAAATGTTGAACGGTGACTGGTGATGCAGCGGCGGTCGGTCCTGCCCCGACGGTGGATGCCTACCTCCGCCTGATTGCGGATCTGGACCGGGCGGGAGCCCGATACCGAGTGATCGACCACGCGGCAGAAGGGCGCACCGACCGGGTGAGCGCTCTGCGCGGCAATGACGCCGCCCAGGCCGCGAAGTGCCTGGTGGTGATGGTCAAGATCGGCAAGAAGTACACCCGCTACGTGCTCGCCGTGGTTCCCGGCAACGCACGCGTGGACCTGTCGGCGGTGAAGGCGCTGCTGGGCGGGACCTTCGTCACGGTCGCTGGCAAGGACACGGCCGAGATGCTCGCGGGCAGTGTGAGCGGCACGGTGTTGCCGATCAGCTATTCCCCGCAGCTGGAACTCATCGCTGACCCATCGCTGCTCGCCTTTCCGGAGCTGTTCTTCAACGCTGCCCGGCTCGACCGATCGGTCGCCGTGGCGACGGGGGACTACCTGCGTCTGGCCGCACCTCGGATCGAGTCCATCACCGAAGCGTCGTGATCCGCATCCGAAAGACCCACGGCTCCCAGAGGTTCACCCGACCAGAGAGGTTCCAGCTTTGAGTACACATGAGACAGCCGAGCAACGGCTCGCCCGACTTGGATTGGAGCTACCGGCACCGCCGGCCGCGGTCGCCGCGTTCCAGCCCTACGTCCGTACGGGCACGACCGTCTACGTCAGCGGGCAGATCGCCACTCGAGACGGCCAGCTCGTCGCCACCGGCCGGCTCGGCGATGGCGTGGATGTCGCTACCGGGCAGGAAGCAGCCCGGGCATGCGCGCTCAACGTGCTCGCCCAGCTGCACGAAGCTGCCGGAGGCTCCCTCGACGCCGTGGCCCGGCTGGTCAAGCTCACGGTCTTCGTCGCCAGTACGGCCGAGTTCACCGGGCAGCCGCAAGTCGCGGACGGCGCCTCCCAGCTACTGGTCGAGGTGCTCGGCCCGGCCGGG
>JACCUM010000167.1 GCA_013811805.1 Geodermatophilaceae bacterium
TGACCCCACAGCGGATGGCCCAACGCGGGATCGACGTCGAGGTGCACCCGGCGCGGACCACCGCCGACGGCCTGCTCACTGATTCACCCGATGGGGTGTTCATCAGCAACGGCCCCGGCGACCCGGCAACCGCGGACTACGCCGTCGAGGCGGTGCGCGGCGTCCTGGACGCCGGGGTGCCGCTGTTCGGCATCTGCTTCGGCAACCAGATCCTGGGTCGCGCGCTTGGCCTGTCGACGTACAAGCTCCGGTACGGCCACCACGGCATCAACCTACCGGTGCTCGACCGTGCCACCGGCAAGGTGGAGGTGACCGCGCACAACCACGGCTTTGCCATCCAGGCACCCGATGGCGCCCCTGGTGAGCCGTTCGCGGCCGCTCATGTCCCGGCGCCTTTCCGCACGCCCTACGGTCGCGCCGAGATCAGCCATGTCTGCCTCAACGACGGTGTCGCGGAAGGGCTGAACTGCCTCGAGGTACCAGCCTTTTCGGTGCAATACCATCCGGAGGCGGCGGCCGGCCCGCACGACGCGGACTACCTGTTCGATCGATTCCTCGAGCTGATCTCCAGACGCGGGAGGCCGGTGCATGCCTAAGCGCGAGGACCTCACGCACGTCCTGGTGATCGGGTCCGGCCCGATCGTGATCGGCCAGGCCTGCGAGTTCGACTACTCCGGCACCCAGGCCTGCCGGGTGCTGCGCGCAGAGGGAATCCGGGTGAGCCTGGTCAACTCCAATCCGGCCACGATCATGACTGACCCGGAGTTCGCCGACGCCACCTACATCGAGCCGTTGACCGACGAGTTCGTCGAGCGGGTGATCGAACGCGAGCGACCGGACGCCATCCTGGCCACGCTCGGTGGCCAGACCGCGCTGAACGTCGCTGTGCGCCTGCACGAGCGAGGCGTGTTGCAGCGCTACGGGGTCGAGCTGATCGGGGCCGACATCGACGCCATCCAACGGGGCGAGGATCGGCAGGTCTTCAAGGACATCGTCGCCTCGATCGGGGCGGAGACCCCGGACAGTGCGGTCTGCGGATCGATGGACCAGATCCTGTCCACCGTGCAGCGGCTGGGTTACCCGGTTGTCGTGCGGCCCTCGTACACGATGGGTGGCGCGGGCTCCGGAATTGCGCGCGCCGAGGCAGAGCTGCGCCGGATAGCCACCGCCGGACTCGAGGCGAGTCCCGTCCACGAGGTGCTGATCGAGCAGAGCGTCTTAGGCTGGAAGGAGTTCGAGCTCGAACTCATGCGCGACCGCAACGACAACGTGGTCGTGGTGTGTTCCATCGAGAACCTCGACCCGATGGGCGTGCACACCGGTGACTCGATCACGGTGGCGCCCGCGATGACGCTGACCGACCGTGAGTTCCAGAACCTGCGCGATGTGGGCATCAAGGTCCTGCGTGCAGTCGGGGTCGACACCGGCGGCTGCAACATCCAGTTCGCCGTCCACCCCGCGACCGGCCGGCTGGTCGTCATCGAGATGAACCCACGGGTGTCCCGCTCGAGTGCCCTGGCCAGCAAGGCGACCGGGTTCCCGATCGCCAAGATCGCAGCCAAGCTCGCGATCGGATACACCCTGGACGAGATTCCCAACGACATCACCGGCCAGACCCCAGCCTCCTTCGAGCCGACGTTGGACTACGTCGTGGTGAAGGTGCCGCGGTTCGCCTTCGAGAAGTTTCCCGGCGCAGATCCACGACTGACCACGACCATGAAGTCGGTTGGCGAGGCAATGTCGGTGGGCCGCAACTTCACCGAGGCTCTGCAGAAGGCGCTGCGATCGATGGAGACCACCGAAGCCGGCTTCTGGACTGTGCCCGACCCCGAGGATGTGAGCCTCGAAGGGCTGCTCGAGAAGATCCAGACGCCCACCGACGGGCGGATCTACGACGTCGAACGCGCTCTGCGCGCCGGCGCGTCCGTCGAGCAGGTCTGGGCGGCAACCGGAATCGACCCGTGGTTCCTCGACCAGCTCAGTTCATTGGTGGACCTGCGTCTCGACATCGAGGGCGCACCCTCGCTCACCGAGTCGTTGGTGCGCCGGGCCAAACGGGCCGGATGTTCCGACCGGCAGATCGCCGCCCTGCGCCCGGAGCTGGCCGGAGAGACCGGGGTACGGGTGCTGCGGCACCGGCTGGGAATCCGGCCGGTGTTCAAAACCGTGGACACCTGTGCCGCGGAGTTCGCGGCGAGTACGCCCTACCACTACTCCAGCTACGACGAGGAAACCGAGGTCGCGTCACGCGACAAGCCGGCAGTCCTGATCCTCGGCTCCGGTCCTAACCGGATCGGGCAGGGCATCGAGTTCGACTACTCCTGCGTGCACGCGGCTATGGCCTTGCGGCAGGCTGGCTTCGAGACCGTGATGCTCAACTGCAATCCGGAGACAGTCTCGACCGACTACGACACCGCAGACCGGCTCTACGTCGAACCGTTGACCTTCGAAGACGTCATGGAGGTCATTGAGGCCGAGCGGGCGGCTGGACCGGTGCTCGGGGTGATCTGCACGCTCGGCGGGCAGACCCCGCTGGGCCTGGCCCAACCGCTGAAGGACGCCGGGATCCCGATCCTCGGGACCGCACCGGAGGCCATCCACCTGGCCGAGGAACGCGGTGCCTTCGCCCGGGTTCTGGCAGCGGCCGGGCTTCCGGCGCCCAAGCACGGAATGGCCACCTCCTACGAGGAGGCTCGAGCGATCGCCGAGTCAGTGGGCTACCCGGTGCTCGTCCGGCCGTCCTACGTCCTGGGCGGCCGGGGGATGGAGATCGTCTACGACGACGCTGCGCTGGAGGCCTACATCGCCAAGAGCACCCAGGTCAGCGCGGCCCATCCGGTCCTGGTCGACAGATTCCTCGAGGACGCGGTCGAGATCGACGTCGATGCGCTCTACGACGGGATCGAGATGTTCCTCGGCGGCATCATGGAACACATCGAGGAGGCCGGGATCCACTCCGGCGATTCGTCGTGCGCGCTACCCCCGATCACGCTGGGTTCGGCCGAACTCGCTCGGATCCGTACCTCTACTCAGGCGATCGCAGCCGGTGTCGGCGTACGCGGGTTGTTGAACGTGCAGTACGCACTCAAGGACGACCTGCTGTATGTGTTGGAGGCCAACCCACGCGCCTCCCGGACGGTGCCGTTCGTGTCCAAGGCCACCGCTGTCCCGCTGGCCAAGGCAGCCGCGCGGATCGCTGTGGGGGAGACCATCGCCGCGCTTCGCGCCGAGGGACTGCTGCCGCTTGCGGACGGTTCTGATCTGCCGATCGACGCGCCGATCTCGGTCAAGGAAGCGGTCTTGCCCTTCCATCGGTTCAGCACCGTGGACGGTCTTGGAGTCGACACTGTCCTCGGCCCGGAGATGAAGTCCACCGGGGAGGTGATGGGTATCGACACCGATTTCGGCAGGGCATTCGCGAAATCCCAGGCCGCGGCCTACGGCTCACTGCCCACCGGTGGGCGAGTGTTCGTCAGCCTGGCCAACCGGGACAAGCGTTCGGCGATCTTCCCGGTCAAGCGGCTGGCCGACCTCGGGTTCGAGGTGCTTGCCACGTCGGGGACAGCGGCGGTGCTGCAGCGCAACGGGGTCTCCTGCGAGGTGCTCGGCAAGTTCAGTGAAGGCCCGGGCAATTGCGTGGAGCGCATCCTTGCCGGCGACATCGACCTCGTGGTGAACACCCCGCAGGGTAGTGGTGGTACCCGCATCGACGGGTACGAGATCCGTACCGCGGCCGTCGTCGCCGGGATCCCTTGTGTCACGACGATTCAAGGCGCGGCCGCTGCTGTGCAGGGGATCGAAGCCGTACGCAATGGGACGCTCGGGGTGCGGTCCCTGCAGGAACTGCACGCCACACTCCGGGACGAGCGGGCTCAGCGGGTCCACCCCGATCAGCTCCCCGGAGACTTCGCGTGAGCCGCACCTGGGGAATCACCCAGGCCGTCGACCTCGCCGAAGGACACGGTCAGCTGACCGCCATGATGGCGATCCCGTTGCCCCCGGTGCCCGCCGGCGCGCGGGCGGGGCCGGTGCAGGTTCGCGCGACGATCCTGCAGGTACGAACAGCAGGCGCCTACCGAGAGTTCACCGTTCATGCACCCGGCGTCGTGCCGGGCGCCGAACCCGGCCAGTTCGTCACACTGCGAGTGGGCGGCGAGTCCTCGGCGATGCCGTTACGGCGGGCTTTCGCGTTGAGCGGTGTGGACGGGGATGCGCTCAGTGTGGTCGTCGCCGCGCACGGAGCAGGCACCCGTTGGATCTTCGAACGAGGACCCGGGGATGTCCTCGACCTGATCGGTCCGCTTGGCCGGCCGTTTCCGCCGCCACCAACGGGGGCGGCGGCGTTGCTTGTCGCGGGCGGGTACGGCGCCGCACCATTCGTCGGGCTGGCTCAACGGCTGACCGCGGCCGGTCATCCGGTGGCCGCAGTGTTGGGGTCGGCCACCGCCGACCGGCTCTACGCCGTCCGAGAGTTGGCATCGCTGACCCGGGTCCTCGTCGTGACCACCGAGGACGGCTCGGCCGGTCGTACCGGGCGGGTCACCGACGCAGCGCCCGAGTTGCTGCCGGGGGCCTCGGTGGTCTATGCCTGCGGCCCGATGCCCATGCTGCGCGCGGTGGCTGCCCAAGCCGCTGCCTACGGGCTGACCTGCCATGTGTCGGTCGAGGAAGCGATGGCCTGCGGCATCGGGGTCTGCATGACCTGCGTGTTGCCGGTCGTCGGCGTCGATGGAACCTCCCGCTTCCTGCGGTCCTGTGTGGACGGTCCGGTGTTCGACGCCGCGAAGGTCCGCTTCGATGACATCGGTCGATTGCCCGACGATCTCCATGGTGCTGCCGCGATGCGAGCGACGCGTTGACGTCGGAAAGGAAGCGGCGACCGTGAGGCGAGCATCGCAGGAGTTGGTTGACGGGGCGTTGCGCCAGCGTTGCCTGCGCTGTGAGTCCCGAGGAGCGGAGCCGATTCATGGCCGAAGGCCGTCATGGGTATAGACATGGCGACCCGGTTGGGCGGGACACAGATTCCCAGCCCGGTCCTCACCGCCTCCGGTTGTGCTGCGGCCGGCCGGGAGCTGGACCCTTTCCTGGATCTCACCGCGCTGGGTGCGGTGGTGACCAAGTCGGTCCAGCTGCGCGCCCGGTCTGGCCGCCCTACGCCTCGGATGGCCGAGACGCCGAGCGGAATGCTCAATTCGATTGGTCTGCAAGGACCAGGCATCGAGGCTTTTCTCTCCGATGACCTGCCCTGGCTAGCTTCGAGGGGCGCCCGGGCGATGGTGAGCATCGCCGGGGGAGCCGTCGAGGAGTACGCCGAACTCGCGACTCGGCTGCGCGGCGCCCGGGGAATGATCGCGCTCGAGGTGAACATCTCCTGTCCCAACGTCGAGTCCCGCGGCGAGGTTTTCGCCTGCGATCCTGCTGCGGCCTCCGCGGTGCTCGCTGCGGTCCGCGGAGCCGATCCCGGCGTACCGATCTACGCGAAGCTATCTCCCGATGTCACCGATATCGCGTCGGTCGCGCGGGCCTGCGCCGATGGTGGTGCCGACGGGATCTCGGCGATCAACACCCTGCTCGGCCTGGTCATCGACACCGAAACACTGCGGCCGGTGCTGTCCGCCGTGACCGGAGGTCTGTCCGGACCCGCTATCCGGCCGGTGGCGTTGCGCTGTGTATGGCAGATCCATCGGGCGCTGCCCGAGACGCCGATCCTCGGCATGGGCGGGATCACGAACGGCGCTGAGGCCCTCCAGTTCGTCGTGGCCGGGGCGAGCGCGGTGTCGGTGGGCACGGCGGTCTTTGGAGACCCCAGCGCACCGGAGCGGATCGGTCGTGAGCTGGCTGAACTCTTGGTCCGCAAGGGCTTTGCCCGGCTCAGTGACGCGATCGGGTTCGCGCATCGATCAGCCGAGCTGACCGACGCGGCTGGAACGTGACAGCGACGTCAGATGAGGCTGGCCGTCCGACGCAGGTGACGTTCGGTATTCGCTTGCGCGAGAGGGTGTCGCAGCGGGGTCCGTTGTGCGTCGGGATCGACCCCCATCCATCCCTGCTGGAAGCATGGGGCCTGGCCGATGACGCGCGCGGGCTCGACGCCTTCGCCTCCACGGTGATCGAGGCCTTGGCCGGGCAGGTCGCCGTACTGAAACCGCAGAGCGCCTTCTTCGAGCGGCACGGCAGCTCAGGGATCACGGTCCTCGAGCGCACCGCCGCGGCTGCTCGAGCCGGCGGTGCCCTCGTCCTGCTGGACGCCAAGCGTGGTGACATCGGTTCGACGATGGCCGCCTACGCGGACTACCTCGATCCAGGGCACCCACTGGCGGTTGATGCGATGACTGTCAGTCCGTACCTGGGTTTCGGTTCGCTGGCACCTGCGGTGTCGGCGGCCAAGGCGTACGGCGGTGGGTTGTTCGTCCTGGCTCGGACCTCGAACCCCGAAGGCGGTGAGGTTCAACTGGCCGGTTCGTCGACCGGGTCTTCGGTTGCCCAGCAGGTCATTGACGCGGTGGGTGCGCTCAACGCCGACTCGAGGCCGGACGGCTCGGTCGGAGTTGTCATCGGCGCCACGCTGCAGCGCCTCGACGTCGACATCTCCATGTTGGGCGGCCCGGTGCTCTGTCCTGGTCTCGGCGCGCAGGGCGGGGACCCGGTTCACCTGCGGAGGTTGTTCGGCGGATACGAGGGGGTACTGCTGCCGAGCAGTTCCCGCGAGATCCTGCGACATGGCCCTGACCTCGACGCCCTGCGATCCGCCGCAGCCGCCATGGCTGAAGCTCTCGGTCCGATTGTCTGATCACCCCGAGGTCAGCTGCGCCCTACCTCGGTGTGGCTGCTCCAGCGGAGGTACGACGCGCGCTTCCTCGCGTTGCTGGGGCTGGTCGGGTCATCTGCCGGGGGTAGTCACCGTGGTCAGGGTCGCACTCCGAGGAGTCAGTGCCTGCCATGGTTCTTGCAGGGTCAGAACCGCGAGGCAACCGGATGGGAAGGATGACCGGAGCGCAGCTACGGCGGTCTTGTCGCTTGCCTCCGGATCGGCCAGCTGATCAGCGAGCTCGGGGATCGTGGGTGCGTGTCCGATGACCAGCAGGCTGCGAACTGCCTCCGGGAACTCGGCCAGCAGATCGAGGACCAGCGCCGGGTCGCCGTCGTAGACGCGTCGGTCGAACCGCACATCGTCGGCTGCGACACCGGCGGCAGCGATGCCGTTCCAGGTCTGGCGGGTCCGAGTCGCCGTCGAGCACAGGACGATGTCGAAGCTGTGGCCGGCGTCGACCAGCCACCTGCCCATTGCGCCTGCATCGGCATGGCCCCGGCCGGACAGTGCGCGTGCCTGGTCACTGGCCGCCTCGTCCTCGGCCTTCGCATGCCGGGCAAGACAGAGCGTCCTGGTTGCAGTCGGATCGGTCATGCGGACGAGCCTGCCATCCAGTCGGAGCCGAATCGACTGAAGGCCGCCTTGTGCCAAATACTTCGCGTGAAGGCGTGCTTCACCCGGATAGCGGCGGGTGCGGCTGGGCCAGGAAGTCGGCCAATCGCGTCGCGAGTTCCTCGGCTGCGTCCTCGGCGACGTGATGACCACTCTCGATGGGGCCGCCGCTCAGCTCGGTGGTCCAGGGTTCCCAGATCGCGAGGACGTCTCCGTGGAGGTCGGCCAGGTCGTCGCGGGAGGTCCACAGCACCAACGTCGGGCAGCCGATCCGGCGGCCGGCCGCGCGGTCGGCCTCATCAGCGGCGCGATCTGGGCCGAGTCCGGCTCGGTAGTCCTCGAGCATGGCGTGCACGGTCGCCGGGTCGTGGATCGCTCGGCGGTAGTCGGCGTAGTTCTCCTCGCCCATCCGCACCGGGTCCCCGCCGTACCAGGCGTCGGGATCGGCCAGGATCGCCTGCTCGGGCTTGTCGGGTTGGGCGAAGAAGAACCAGTGCCACCATGCGGCGGCGAAGCGGGCATCCGTCCGGTCGAGCGCTTCGACGATCGGCACGCTGTCCAGGAGGGCGAGGCGGGTCACCGCGTGCGGTGCATCCAGGGCCAGGCGCATTGCGACATAACTGCCACGGTCGTGCCCGACGACGGCGAACTGCTCGTGACCCAGCTGGCGCATCAGCCGGAGGATGTCGTTCGCCATCACTCGCTTGGAGTACGGGACATGATCATGCGTCGTGTCCGGCTTGGACGACTGCCCGTAGCCGCGCAGGTCCGGGCAGACCACGGCGTGCCCAGCGGAGGCAATTAGGGGCGCGACCCAGTGCCAGGTCGTGTGCGTACGCGGATGGCCGTGCAACAGGACCACCGGCGTGCCCTCGCCGCCATGACGCACCCGCAGCGTTACGCCGTCGCCGACATCGATCCGGGCTTCGGTGAATCCCTCGAACATGAGGTCAGTCTGGCCCAGCTGAGCTTCGTGCTCATCGACCCGCGTTTAGATCGGATGGGCGCGGTCCACCGTTTACGTTGCCTGCCAACGGGTATGTGGTGTGGTTACTGGAGGGGATCCCATGTTCTTGTTCTTCAGCAACCGGCTTGGCTGCTTCGGATCGCTGCTGCTTTCACTGGCCGTCACCGGGGTGCTGTTGCTGATCTTTCTGCGCTGACGAAGCGGCCGTCCCCACCGGAAGGCGCCTGTCCGCTTCAACGGACTCGGACGACTCGCCCCTCCTCCCAGACCGGCTCCGGGGACTCATAGACCGAACCGTCGGCGCCGTACACCAGGAAGCGGTCGAAGCTGCGGGCAAACCATCGGTCGTGAGTCACGGCGATGACCGTGCCCTCGAACGCCTCCAGCCCCTCCTCGAGGGCTTCGGCCGACTGCACATCGAGATTGTCGGTCGGCTCGTCCAACAGCAGGAGGGTCGCGCCGGACAGCTCCAGCAGCAGGATCTGGAACCGCGCCTGTTGACCGCCGGACAGTGAATCGAAGCGCTGTTCGGCCGCACCGGCCAACTCATACCGGTCTAGCACCCGGGCCGCGCCGTCGCGGGCAAGCCCGCTGCGGTGCTCGTCACCGCGATGCAGAATCTCCAACAGCGTCCGTCCGGCCAGCTCAGGGTGTTCATGGGTCTGGACGAACCAACCGGGACGTACCCTCGCGCCCAGCCGAGCTATTCCGTTGTGCCGTACGGTTTCCACAGACACGTCCCCGAGCGGCTGATGTTCGATGTCCGGGTCGCTGCCGCCGGCGGCCAGTAGCCGGAGGAAGTGCGACTTCCCTGACCCGTTCGAACCGAGCACGGCGACTCGCTCGCCGAACCACACCTCGAGATCGAAGGGTTGCATGAGTCCGGTCAGCTCCAGTCCGGTGCACACGACGGCCCTCTTGCCGGTACGCCCTCCGGTGAGTCGCATCCGTACGGTCTGCTCGCGGGGGACCGTCTCCGGCGGACCCGCGTCGGTGAACCGGCGCAGCCGGGTCTGGGCAGACTGGTATCGGCTGGCCATGTCGGAGTTGTAGGCCGCTTTCTGCTTGTACATCATGACCAGCGCCTTGAGCTTCGCGTGGTCCTCGTCCCATCGGCGGCGCAGTTCTTCGAGATGTTCGAAGCGCTCAGCGCGAGCCCGGTGATAACTCTCGAAGCCGCCCGGATGCGTCCAGGTCGAGTTCCCCGGCGTTCGTAGCTCCAGAGTGACGATTCGAGTTGCGGTACGAGCCAAGAGTTCTCGGTCATGGCTGATGAACAGGATGGTCTTGGGGGAGACCCGAAGTCGATCCTCGAGCCAGCGCTTCCCGGGTACGTCGAGGAAGTTGTCCGGCTCATCGAGCAGCAGCACCTCGTCCGGACCTCGGAGCAACGCCTCCAGGACCACGCGCTTGCGCTCGCCTCCCGACAGCGTCGACAGCGCACGCCATTTGACCTGCTCGTAGGGCAGTCCGAGTGTGGCCGTCGTGCACTTGTCCCACTCGATCTCGAGTTCGTACCCGCCGGCGTCACCGAACTCGGCCAGGGCATGGGCGTAGCGCAGCTGTATCGGGTCGTCCTCTCGTTCCATCAGGACCAGTTCGGCTGCATCGACGCTCGCGGCCGCGGCTCGAACCCGAGGCGGCGCGACCGATAGCAACAAGTCGCGCACCGTCCACGCTTCGCTTCCGGAATCGATGGAATCACCGCGCTGCTCGCTCGCTGTCGGCTCGACCATCTGGTGCATGTAGGCGAGCCCGCCGCTGCGGCTCACTGCGCCGGCGTGCGGCGTCAGGTCGCCACTGATGATCCCCAGCAGGGTCGTCTTGCCGGCCCCGTTGGCCCCCACCAACGCGACCCTGGCGCCCTCACCCACCCGGAAGGACACGTCATCGAGCAGTACCCGGCCGTCGGCCAGTTCGAACCGGATCCCGGACAGATCGACGTGGCCCACGGCCTCAGTGTGCAGACCCACCGAAGAGCCAGTCGAATGAGATTCTCAATCGGACGGGGCGCTGGCGCGCAGTTTGTCCAACAGCTCAGGGGCGATCTCGTCGAGGAAGCGGTCTTGGCTCTCGTTCCCGATCTGCACGAGCGCGACGTCGGTGAAGCCGGCCTCCCAGAACGGGCGCAGCGACTCGGCCAGTTCGTCGAGGTCCGGACCGCACGCGATCGACGATCCGACGTCCTCGGGCCGGACGAACTGACTGGCACCCTCAAACCCTGCCGGCATGGGCAGGTCAGCGTTGACCTGCCAGCCGCCGCCGAACCAGCGGAACAACTCGTGCGCCCGGTCTATCGCGGCGTTCTTGTCCGGACCCCAGCAGATCGGAATCTGGCCGATCGCCCGCGAGGTGGACAGCCCGTCGCCGTCTCTCGCGTCATTCCAACCGGAGATCAGGTGCGCGGACGGCTCTGTGGCAATGAGGTGGTCGCCCAACGGGGCGAATCTGCGTACTGCCTCCGCACCGCCGACCGCGACGCCGATCTGCACCGGCTGCTCCGGACGATCCCAGAGCCTGGCCTGGTCGACCCGGAAGTAGTCCCCTTCAACGGTGAGCTGATCGCCGTCGAGCAGCCGGCGGATGATCGTGATCGCCTCTTCGAGCATCTCCTGGCGTACCGCGACCGTCGGCCAGCCCTGCCCGATGACGTGCTCGTTGAGGTTCTCACCGGATCCGAGACCAAGGGTGAAGCGACCGTTGGAGAGCAGGCCCAGCGTCGCCGCCTTCTGAGCGACGACGGCCGGGTGATAACGCATGGTCGGACACGTGACGTAGGTGAGCAACTCCACCCGCTCGGTCACCTGAGTGGCCGCCCCGAGGATTGACCATGCGTACGGCGCATGGCCCATGGAGTCCAGCCATGGAAAGTAGTGGTCACTGCTGACCAGGAAGTCGAAACCAGCCTGCTCCGCAGCGGCGGCGTAGCCGACAAGCGCCTGGGGGCCGCTCTGCTCGGTCATCAAGGTATAGCCGAATCGGGTCATCGAGCCTGCTCTCCTGTCGTCGTGGTTGGTCCAGCACTACCCACCGTGCCGGCGACCACACGCCGAACCGACGTCGACCTGGAGATGCCGTAGGGGGTCGAACTCAGGCGGCCGGGATCGCTAAGTTTCCGTTGTGGCCGTTCCCCCGCTGACCAGGCAGCAGCGAGCGGACGCCTTGGCCAAGGCGGCGGCCGCACGCAAGGACCGCTCCGAGCTCCGGGCCAAGCTGCGCAGCGGCAACCTGAGTCTGTCCGAACTTCTGGACAGCTCAGCCACGAGCGACGATGCAACAGTGACCAAGATGCGCGTCTCGGCCCTGCTGGAGGCTCTGCCCGGGGTGGGTAAGACTCGTGCCGCGCAGATCATGGAACGTCTGGACATCGCGGCCAATCGTCGCGTCGGCGGACTTGGCGTCCACCAACGACGCGCCCTGGTGGCTGAGTTCGAGCGCCGGGCCAGTGCCCAGCGGGTACGGACAAACTCCCGTACCTCCCGGCTGGACGTGACGGCCCAGAAATCGGCGTCCGACAACGAGTCGTGAGCGCCGCGAGACCGACTCCCGGCCGCCTGACCGTTCTGTCCGGACCCTCCGGCGTGGGCAAGGGCACGGTCATCGAGGCGATCCGCCGCAAGTACCCCGAGATCTGGGTGTCGGTCTCGGTGACCACCCGATCGGCCCGCCGAGGGGAGATCCCCGGCCAGACCTATCACTTCATCGACGGCCTGGATTTCGACGACCTGATCGCCCGGGGAGAGCTGCTGGAGTGGGCTGCCTACACCGGCCGCCGTTACGGCACGCCCAGAGTTCCGGTCGAGGAGATGCTGGCCTCGGGTCGGCCCGCGCTGCTGGAGATCGACCTCGATGGGGCGCGCCAGATCCGGCACGAGCTGCGCGACACCCAATTGGTGTTCCTCGCACCGCCGACCTGGGAGGAGTTGGTCCGGCGGCTTACCGGTCGGGGATCGGATTCCGACGAGCAGGTGGCCAAGCGACTGGCCAGAGCGCGGGACGAGATGGATGCAGCCGCGGAGTTCGACGTGGTCCTGGTAAATGACGACGTGGACCGGGTGGCCGACGAACTGGCCAAACTCATCCTGTGACCGCCGGATTGCCATTGGAGTCAAGGACCCCTTGAACCAATAGGTTTGGCACAAGGCGTCCCTGTGCCAAACGGGAATCCCCCGCGCTTGGTAGTCTGGGGAGGCATCCCGCGCACCGGCACCTCACAGAG